>CATLVU010000031.1 GCA_950061135.1 uncultured Oligoflexia bacterium | reverse complement strand
GGGCATGCGAAGCAAGGGAACAGAATTGGTGAGCATTTTGAGTCGTATTTGCCAAGAGCGAAATGCCTTGGGGATGTTCTTGCAAAAGATGGATATTACCAAGTTTATATGGGGGGAGCAAAGTTATCATTTGGTGGTAAGGGGCGTTTTTATAAAACGCATGGATATGATGAGGTCCTTGGATTTAAGCATTGGATAAATAAATACGGGAAGGGGATTCCTAAACATCGTTGGGGAGTCGCTGATGATTTTCTGTTCAAACAAGCAAAGCAGAAGTTCAGAGAATTAACTGCTAAAGGCAAGCCATTTAATTTAACATTATTAACAGTCGATACACACCATCCGAGTGGGCTTGAGAATCCTACTTGCAAAAAACTAGGGTATAGGGGGCTGGATGGAATAATTCATTGTTCTGCTTATTTGATTTCTGATTTTATTAATTATATTTCTCAAAGTGAGATAGCGGATAATATTTCAATTATTTTAATGAGTGACCATTTGGCCATGAGAAATGATTTTTATGATATTTTGGTAAAACAAGAAAGAAAAAATATGGCAGCAGTGAAAATTCCAGGGGTTGCGAATGCAATAATAACTGATAAGACTGGGCATATTGATTTATTTCCATTATTACTTTTTGCTGCAGGTGGTCGCGACTCTTGTAAAGCAGGTTTAGGGCTTTTGAATCCAAGCTTTAATAGTTTATGTCCACGACGAAAAAACTTTGAGGAGTTTAAGTCAAGCTTGGGAGGACATTCTCAATTAATATCTAATATGTGGAGGTAAGCGCTTCTTAGTGGAAGCAGGAATTTTGAAAATTAAGTTCAAAACCGAAGAAAACCAGTCTTTAAAAATCAAATCAATATTAATTAATTTTAAAAAAATGTAGAACACTTGAAGTCTTCCGTGACGCCCACTGATGGGCGCCTTTAGAACAAAGGATTTTTCATGGAAGAGATGATTAGGGTGTTTCTGCTAATTCTTCTGGCGTATATTTTATTACGCATTACAGAGAAGAGGTAGACTTTAGGGAGGTTGTTACCAGCAATCTCCCACCTAATCATCCTTTTCAATTATAGCCTGACTTTTCAATTCAATGCAAGTATCATAATGAGCTATAACTTATTGAAACTTCCAAAAGGAAGCGCGTACCATGGCAAAACAAGAAAATTGGTCGACGGTAATACGACCACACTCAGGTATATTCGATATCGATTTTCAGGAAATCTGGAAATATCGCGACTTGTTATGGCTGTTTGTAAAAAGAGATATTACAACTGTTTATAAGCAAACAGTACTGGGGCCGCTTTGGTTTATTGTAAGACCTGTTCTTACTACTCTTATGTTTACATTTGTCTTTGGAAAAATGGCAAAAGTTTCTACAGATGGACTTCCACATATTGTGTTTTATTTGTCGGGGGTTACTTTTTGGGGGTATTTTTCTGAATGTTTAAATAAAACTTCAAATACTTTTACAAAAAATCAAGGTTTATTTGGTAAGGTTTATTTCCCGCGAATTATTGTACCTGGCTCAATTATTTTTTCTACTTTTATTAAATTTTTAATACAAGTTTCGATTTTTCTTATTGTTTGGTCATTTTATTTTTCTAAGGGGCAGGTAAGTCCTTCATGGCAAATTGCTTTATTTCCTGTCGTGATCTGTTTTATGGCCATGACAAGTTTGGGCTTTGGAATTATTTTCTCTTCTTTAACTACTAAATATAGAGATCTTAGATTTCTTTTAGGTTTTGGGGTTCAGTTATGGATGTACGGAACTCCTGTTATTTATCCGCTATCAGCGATACCTAAGGAGTATGTAGATATTGTGAAGTGGAATCCAATAGCACCTCTCATTGAGACTATGCGAGCTGGCTTTTTAGGTAAGGGAAGCTTTGATTGGAATATGTTTGTGTATAGTGGTATTTTTGCGGTGGTGATTATGGCCATTGGGATTGTGATTTTTTCTCGGGTTGAAAAGAATTTTATGGACACAGTTTAATGTCAGATACGGTTATTAAAGTTGAAAATTTATCAAAGCAATATCGCCTAGGCCTTGTGGGAACAGGAACCTTATCTCATGATTTAAACCGTTTTTGGGCAAGAGTTCGAGGCAAAGAAGACCCTTATTCAAAAATTGGTGATGTTAATGATCGAACAACTAAAACAGATAGTGATTATGTCTGGGCGCTTAAAGACATTAATTTTGAAGTAAAAAAGGGCGAGGTTTTAGGAATTATTGGCAAAAATGGTGCTGGGAAATCAACGCTTCTTAAAATACTTTCAAGAGTTACAACCCCGACAACTGGTTCTGTCAGAATGAAGGGAAGAGTTGGTTCTCTTTTAGAGGTGGGAACAGGCTTTCATCCGGAGTTGACAGGACGAGAGAATGTTTATTTGAATGGTGCAATATTGGGGATGCGTAAGTGGGAAATAGATAAAAAGCTTGATGAAATTGTAGACTTTTCAGGGGTTGAGAAATATTTAGATACACCTGTAAAAAGATATTCAAGTGGAATGAAAGTTAGACTAGGCTTTGCTGTTGCGGCACATTTAGAGCCAGAAATTTTGATTGTTGATGAAGTGCTAGCGGTTGGGGATTCTGATTTTCAAACAAAGTGCCTTGGAAAAATGGAGGATGTTTCAAAAAACCATGGAAGAACAATCTTGTTTGTGAGTCATAACCTACCCAGCATCACAAGCCTTTGCTCGAGAGCTTTATTGGTTGACAGGGGTGTAATTACACTGTCAGGGGATACAAGTACTGTAATCGCTGATTACTTAATTGGAAATACAAGAAAAAATAGATATTCAAATTTAGATGTTAAAGACAACGGAATTTTGAGTTGCTCAGTAGGGACAGAGGGGGATGTTTACACACCTGTCGGGCTTCCTACGGTTGTTGATATTTCATTTAAAGTAGAAAAAAGTATCAAGGACTTTGGCTTGGCGCTGATTGTTACAAATGAGAATGGCAGCCAGCTATTGAGTTCAGAAATAAATGATTGTTTGAACATAAAAGACTTGAATCTTGAACATGGAAAAGTTTTGAATGCAAGGGTGACTATTCCAAGTCATTTTTTTAACCTGAAGTGTTATAAATTTCGTATATCGTTGGGTGATAATTTATCTGGCTCTATTCTTGACTCTGCTGAGTTCCAAGTAAATTATTCATATAAAATGAGTAACCTTATCTATAAGCATAGAAAAAAGGCAGATCTTGTTCCTCTATTTAAGTGGGATCTACTAGATTGAAAAAGAAGGATGTGTGTGAAACTTGATTTGGAATACAAGTACTTAGTAGTTGGTGCGGGCTTTTTTGGGTCTGTTATTGCTGAAAGAATAGCGAATAAACTAAATGAAAAAGTTTTAGTAATTGATAAGAGATCTCATTTTGGAGGTAATTCGTATTCTTATAAGGACGAAAAAACAAATATTGAGATTCATAAGTATGGTTCTCATATTTTTCATACGTCCAATAAAGAAGTTTGGGACTATTTATCGCGTTTTACTAAGTTTAATGACTATAGGCATAGAGTTTACACAGTATATAAGGATAGAGTTTATACAATGCCTATCAATTTAGATACAATTAATTCCTTTTATCAAAAAAACTTTTCACCGGAAGAAGCCTTTGAGTATGTTAAAAAAGAAATTAAAGAAAACTATACTGAAAGTCCAAAAAATCTAGAAGAAAAAGCAATAAATTTGATAGGAAAAGACCTGTATAAAGCATTTATATATGGCTATACCAAAAAGCAATGGGCAACAGATCCTAAAAACTTACCAGCCAATATTATAACAAGACTTCCAGTTAGATATAATTATAATAATCGATATTTTAAAGATAAGTATGAAGGACTCCCTGTTGATGGTTACGGGAAGCTCTTTGAAAAAATACTAAGTCACAAAAACATAGTATTAAAATTAGAAACAGACTTTTTTGATATTAAAGAGGAATTATCTTCTTGTATAAAAGTGATCTACACAGGTCCTATAGATCGGTACTTTAATTATAGATATGGAGTACTCGGGTGGAGAACTATTGATCTAGACATAGAGCGTGTTCCAGTTGATGATTATCAAGGCACAAGTGTGATGAACTATGCAGAGGCTGAAGTGCCTTTTACTCGTATTCATGAATTTAAACATTACCACCCAGAGAGAGAACAGGCAAAACATGAGACTGTGATTTTAAAAGAGTATTCACGAGCAGCTGGGACAAATGACGATCCTTATTATCCAATCAATACTCAAAATGATAAAGAAATGTACGCTAAGTACTTGGCGGATAGTAAAAATGAAAAAAATGTTATTTTTGGAGGCCGTTTAGGACTTTATAAATATTTAGATATGCATCAAGTTATTAGTATGGCCCTTAATGTCTTTAAAAAGCAAATAGCTATTCAAAAATGAGTTGGGTTTTCAAGGTCAATAACCTTCTAGTGATTTTAGTTGTTTCTATGTTCTTTTTTAGTTCTGCTCATTATTATGATACTGATCTAAATTATTATTTTTATATTGCTCAAAAGGTAAGCAGTTTTTCTCAAACACTTTATATTGATTTATTTGATCATAAGCCTCCTGTTTTTCATTATTTTTTGAGCCTTCTTACATATTTTTCGAACTCTTATATAGCATTGATAAGCTTAATTTATGTTCTTTATATTTTGACTTTTATGACTCTTCTTACAATCAACAAAAGCTCTATAAGTTGTATTGTATTGGTCATTTTTACATTTTCCATAACAGGGTTATCAAAATACGGCTTTTTAAATGGAAGTATCGTGATTTTTGACTTATTTCTCAAGGTCTTCTCCTATATTTTGTATAGTCAGAGAAGGCACTATAAAGCAGGGTTAGCACTCAGTTTTGTCAGTATTTTTGTACGATTTGACCCTTCAATGTTTATTATTCTTTGTTTGGAAGATATGAGAGTACAAAGGAAAAAATTTATTTACAACCTAATCCCTATTGGAATAATTTCTTCTTTGATAATCATTGTTTTATTTTTTTTGAATAATAATATATTGTTTGAAATTTATAAGCAGCTTGTTCAATTCAACGCGGTTTATCTTGAAAATAATGTTTATCCTTATACCTTTTTCAAGGAAAAGATTACTTACCATCAAATTTCCCTTTTAATTCTTTCTTTGGGTGGAATTGGCGCATTGATTTATAAAGTATTTGTAAATAAGGAGAAAAGGTTTAACGTGTTTGTGGTAGTTATTGGTATGCTGTTTTCGATATTTTTTCTTTTTAAGCAACGTTTCCCAGATAAAACTTATATTTTCATACCTTACGCTTTTTACTCTGTACTTTTAATTTTAATAGCAATTCCCAAAAAAAAACAATCTAAATGGATGTCTTGCTTATCGATAATTACCTTGGTTTTAATGACTGTAAACTTAACTCCATATCTTTCGAAAAGTTATAATTCTATAAAAGAAACAGAAACTAATATAGCAAGAGTGAGAAAGTTAATAGGTGAGCAAAATGTTTTCTTGGCGGCACCTTCATTTGAATATGCTCCTTTCAATGGAGTTATTTCGTGTTATAAACTAAGTTATTATAATCCTTTACATTTAAAATTTCTTGGAATTGACAAGGAAGAGTATTTAAGCTGTATAAAAAATTCTTCTCCACAGTGGATGATTGTTCCGGAAAAAGATCGATATGGCCTAGTGAAAAAATTAAACTTTGAAAATATAGCTTCTATTATTTTTCGTTGGAAAAAAAACGGCACAACTTACGCTCTATATAAGGTTTTGTAGTGTATAAAATTAAAGATATTACAAAAAATGAAATTAATCAGTGTTCACGTTTGCATCGACAGGAGCTACCAGAAGACCTTTTTGCGCTTCTAGGAGAGAAGTTTTTAGGTAGGTACTACGAATCCCTTTTAAAGGATTCTTCTTTAAAGTTTTGCCTTTTTATTGAGAAGAACAAGGTTAAGGGGGCATGTTTTTTTGTGAAAAGATTTAGGGTGTTTCCGTTTTTAGCTCAGAATTTCTTAATATTTAATGTGTCAAGTATTAAGCTTCTTTGTTTTAGGCCTAAAAAGATCTTTTCTATGATTGATATTGCACTTTTACTGCTGAGTTTTCCAAAGAGGCTACCAGATTATGAATTAGCGTATATTTATGTTTCTGATGATGCTAAAGGTAAAGGTATAGGTCAGCAGCTTATTTCTCATATTGATCTCCAGGAAGAATCATGGGTAAAGACTTTGGAGACAACACCTAGGAATATTGAATTTTATAAAAGAAACAGGTATTTTATTGTAGATAAAAAAAGAGGAAGAGTTTTTCTAAAAAGGAATAAAGATGGATGAGAACCTGTTTTCTGTTGACCAAATAGAGCAACTATCGATTAAGGAAGTTCATGATTTATATAAGAAGTATGTTAATCCTGGTCAGGTCGAGTTAATCAGTGCTTTTGGCTTCGGGTGGGATCAAGTTGAATATGCAGAAGAAGAGAAAATAGTTTTAAAGTCAGGAAGAACGATTTATGATTTCACGGGAGGAATAGGGGTGTTAAATCATGGTCATAATCACCCTCGAATATTAGAAGCTCGTAAAACGTTTCAAGAGAAAAAGCGTCTTGAGGTTCATAAAAACTTTTTCTCTCCTTACATAGCGGGCTTATCAGCAAATATATCAAAACTATTGCCTGAGGACTTAAATATAAGTTATTTCCCAAACTCCGGAGGAGAAGCTGTTGAGGGGGCAATAAAAATGGCTTACAAGTACCATGAAGGGAACAGGTCTAGGATACTTTGTTCTGATAGATCTTTTCATGGCAAGCTATTAGGATCAGCATCGGTAACGAAGTCTCCAGAGGTAAGATTTAAATTTCCTCAGATTCCGGGAGTGCATGAGTTTAAGTTTGGTTGTATTGAAAGTATCAAGAAGCAGATTGAAACATTAAAAAACAACAGGGGGACAGATGTTTATGCGATACTTGTCGAACCTTTTAGCGCAAGCTCTCTAACTTCTTCCGGGGAAGATTTTCTGAAGGAGTTAAGACAAATATGTTTTCGTGAGGATATTATTTTAATCTATGACGAGGTTTATACCGGTTGGGCAAAAACCGGTCATCTTTTTAACTTTATGCAATTTGAAAATTGCACCCCAGATATTTTGACAATGGCTAAGTCTTTTGGGGGGGGGAAAGCCTCAATTTCAGGATTTGTTGCGAGGGAAAAAGTTTTTAATAAGGCTTATGGAAACTTAGAGGACTCTATTATTCATTCTACGACTTATAACGGATTTGGTGAAGAAACGATAACAGCAATAGAGGCGGTTATTATAATAATTGAAGGTGATTATTTAGGCAAGGCTCGGGAATTGAATACTCTTCTAACTTGTGGTTTGAGTAAGTTAAAGAGAAAATACCCAAATTTTATTCAAGAAATAAGAGGGGAGGGAGCCTTAATGGGATTAAAGTTTGTTGATAACTTCATGCTGATTAAGCAGTTTTCAAAAATTATCCCTTCAAAAATGTTTAAAGATAGTCGATTTTCTCAAAAGCTTATTACGGGAGCAGTTATTAACTACTTGTACTGTGAAAAAAATATTCTAACTTTTTTTGGTTCTAATCAGGAGATTTTGCTTATTATTAGTCCATCTCTGATAACTTCCAAAGAGAGTATTGATTATTTTTTAAAAAGCTTAGATGAAACTATCGAAGTCGGGCTGTTTCAGCTTTTAAGTAAATTTGTTAAGTTTAAGTTTTCAGGGAAATAGTTTGCGATTTGTTATTCATTGTTATTTATGTATCTTTTTCAGGCGTAATAAAGCTACAATTACACAGTATGTTAACGAGGTCTTGAATAATATTGAGTTTACTTATCGATTTTTAATGAAGTCATGGTTTCTTCTTATGTTTGTGCCAATGATCTTTTTCATGTTATTGCCCATGAGATTAAGAAAGTTAACTTACTTACCAGGAGGACGTTTTATGAATAAATTTTTCCTTGTAACCATTGCCTATGGAGGATAAAGTTTACGATTATATTATTTTGGGAGCAGGGGTTGGTGGAGCAATTGCTGCAGATAAAGTGAAAAAGTTAACTTCTAACTTCTTGATTGTTGAACAAGGCGGTTGGCCAAATCCAAAAAATTTTACACATAAGAAATCTCTACTAAAATATTATCGAAACTCAGGGGTTAATCCTATCTTTGGAAAACATATTTTTTCATATGCTGAGGGGCAAGGAGTCGGAGGGGGAAGCGTTATTAATGGAGGTCTTATTTGGAGAACTCCTGATCATATCTTGGAAGAGTGGATATCAAAATACCCTGAAAATTATCATGTAAGAAATATTTCTAGGTATTTCGATGAAGTAGAAAGGGAGTTGTCTGTCACAATTCAGAAGGATTATGGGAATAGTGTATATGATTTTGACTCTTATTATTTGGAAAAGCAAGGAAAGCGTAAAAAACAGAAAGTAGTTAATGTTCCTCGGGCTTTAAAAGGCTGTGTCCGTAAAAACAATTGCCCAAGTGGCTGCATTGTAGGAGCAAAACAAAGTCTTGATAAAGTATATTTTAAAAAAGTAAAAGATCATATATTAGTAGAGCATAGGGTGCTGAGTGTTAAAAAAAAGGGAGACCTTTTTTCTGTAAAAATTAAAAGTGATCAAGGATTAAAGAAAATTTTTTCAAAAAAGCTAGTGGTCTCTCTTGGCGCAGTAAATTCTGGTTTTTTGTTGTTGAATAATAAACTCATAAAATCTCGTTCTTTGGAATTTCAATTTCATGTAAACTTAAAGTCAATTGTTGTATTTAAGGATAATGTCTTTGCTCAAAAAGGAACAATGTTTACAAAACAGTTACAAGAATATGAGAAAGAAAATATTTATATCATGCCAACTAACTTTAACAAAGTTTACCTAAATACAGTGAGCGCGGGATTTTCTGATGATATTAAAGTTTATTTAAATGAAAATTTAAGTAAGTCTGCTATATATACAACTCAAATACGTCCAGAAAGCAAAGGAAGAATTCGGAGCTTTTTAGGACAAAAAGTTGTAACAAATAACTTTTCTAAGAATGATTATAAAAAAATGAAGAGATCTTTAAAGATTCTTTGTGAATTGCTTTTTTCTGATGAGGTGGAGTCTATTATCTTGCCTTCAAGGAGGGGGTTGATGGTAACAAATGAAAACTATATTCAGGCTATTGATACACTCGATCCTAGAGGTTTAGACTTACTGAGTGTTCATCTAATGTCCTCTGTTCCTTTGAATTCCTTAGAGGCTGGAGGATTGTTAAACTCATTTGGAGAGTTGTATGAAAGTAAGGGTGTATTTGTTCTTGATAGTTCTATTTTACCAAGTAATATAGGGGAAAGTCCGCAGGGAACAATTATGGCTCTTGCAAAGTCTATTGTAAATACTTGGACAAATTGATATTTTCAACTAAAAAGGAACAAAGTGAAATTAGATTTAATCGTTGTAATTCCGGTTTATAATGAAGAGGAAATAATCAGGTTTGTAATAGAGGATTGGGTTAAGTGTCTCGATGAATTAAAAATAAATTATAGAATTAAGCTTTATAATGATGGATCAAGCGATAATACAGAGAGAGTGATAAAGGAGGTTCTTCCTTCATGTCCAAATATCGACTTGATCAATAAGGAAAACTCTGGTCATGGCCCAACCATTTTAAGGGCTTACAAGGATAATTTGGAGCTGGCAGATTGGATATTTCAAGTTGATTCAGATAATGAAATGTCCCCAAGCTATTTTAAGTTCCTATGGGAGGCAAGGGAAAAGTATGATTTTTTAATTGGGCATAGATATAACCGAGAGTTTAGCTTTGCGCGTTTAATCTTAACAACCTTATCCCGAATTACGATATTTTCTTTATTTGGTCGTAACATTGTAGATGTTAATTCGCCATATCGCCTTTTTAGAGCACGCTTTTTTGATAAAGCAATTAACTTAATTCCTAATACGACATTTGCACCAAATATAATTCTTTCAGGAGTTGCCTCGAGGGAAGGGGCTCGAACAAAATCTATTTTAGTTCCCTATAATTTCAGAACAACTGGTACGGTTTCTCTGAAACAGCTTAAGCTTTTAAAAATTGGACTGAAGTGTTTTAAGCAAACTTTACAGTATCGATTAGGAGTTTAGGAGAAGGCTTGTCTTTTTTATGTAATCGCTATGGGAAAGAATTGTCTTGGTTTGAAATAGTGTTATCTTTGGTCGGTCTGTGTTGCTTGAAAGTAATTTGTGGTGGTAGGCGGAAGCGTAAGAGGTAATTGTATCTATAGTCGTTTCAGGGTAGGAATTTAGGTATATCTTTCGAAGGCTTAAGGCGGGGCATCTCAGCTTGGAGTGAAAATATATTAGATATTGGACTACAGGTTGTAGCCATATCATGACTTCAAGCAAGGATCAAAGGTATTATTTGTAAAACAAGAGATTGTTACGCATAGCGGAGCCCCGGCTATTCGTAAACTGTACATACTATTTTTGAAATATATTATGTTGGTTATTAAGAGTATCTTTCTTTGTATATTTAATTATTAGCTCCATGAAGTGTCATTATTGACTTTTTATGTGATGAGTAGCGAAGTTTTTTGATGAGATATGTTTCTGGGTGCCGATAAACGAATTTGGAGGACTTGTTTTTTGTCTTATGCTATTCTTGGGGAGGTTTTATTTTTATAAACTTCGGTTTGAAGTAAAATGAAAGCATGTTATGAGTTCTGAATTACTTTTGTACGCACAGTATGTAAAAAATGAATGAATTAATTATCAATAGAAGGTTAGAATAATAAATATGTCTACGGTTAAAGATGTTTTGAAAGGGTGGCTTATTCCACCCAAGATTTACAAAAAAGTAAGTAGTTTAAAGCGAGGTTTAATCAAGAAGGAGATAGAGGAAAATGATGATTACTCCTTTTTTAAAGGGAACTTCAAGAGAAGATGTTTTATTGTTGCAAGTGGTCCATCTATCCTTAAGCAGGATCTGAAGTTGTTAAAAGATGAGTATGTAATCGCAGTAAGTCATGCACATAAACATAAAGATATATCATTAATTTCACCGAAATATCATGTCCTAGCTCCATTTCATCATCCCTTTACTTTTGACGATGCAAAAAAGTACTTTGATGACTTTCAGAAAGTATATGATGCGAATAAAACTGAAATTTATCTTGGACATAGAACTTATAAATACTCCTTTAAGAACTTTTTAGAAAGGTTTCCAAAGTATAATTCTTTTCAGTATAATTATATTGATTATTCAAATTCCAGTCAGCTTGATGAGTTAAACGTTGGGCTTTCTTCGACTTGGGATATTGGTAAAAAACCTTTTGAGTGTAGAACAGTTATTTATAGCGCTATTCTTTTGGCTGTTAATAAGGGGTTTAAAAAAATTTATCTTTTAGGCTGTGATCATGATTATTTATACAGTAAGAAGAGACTTGAAGGAAATCGATTTTACAGTGATAAAGATGGGATTGATGATAAAATACACCTTGAGGCATTTGATAGCGAGAGGTGGTATTTTGAATACTATATGCGCTGGAAGCAATATCGTTTAATGAGAGACCATTTATCAAAGTATGGAATAGAAATTATAAATGCGACAGAGGGGGGACACCTAGATGTTTTCCCGAGAGTAAAATATGAGAGCCTTTTTTAAGAAAATCATTTTGAAATTTTTTCGATTCTTTGGAATTAAATTACAAGGAACAATAGTAAAACGTATTGTGGTTGAATCAGAGGTATCAGAGAAGGCAAAGATACATGGTGATTATACTATTCGTAAGTCAAAAATTGGTGACTACACCTATATTTCACAAAATTCGCATCTTTCAATGACTCAAATTGGTAAGTTTTGTTCCATTGGGCCAAACCTTATGTCTGGTTGGGGAATACATCCAGTCTCTGCTGTTTCAACTTCGCCTATGTTTTATTCTACGATGAAACAAAATGGATTTAGTCTTGTAACTCAAAACAAAATAGAAGAACAAAAGCCGATTATTATTGGAAATGATGTTTTTATTGGCATGAATGTTATTATTCTAGACGGGCTTACTATTGGGGATGGTGCAATTATTGGTGCAGGGAGTGTTGTTGTAAAAGATGTAGCTCCTTATGAGATCGTGGCAGGTAACCCGGCAAAAGTTATAAAAAAAAGGTTCTCAGATGACATTATTGATAGATTGTTAGTTTCAAAATGGTGGGATAAAGATTTAGAGGGATTAAAACTTATCGAAAAATATTTTTTTGAAGTTGAAACATTTTTAAATGAAGTAGAAGAGTTAGGTGATACCTAGTGAAGCTATCAATAATAACTATTTCTTATAATTCATCAAAATATATCGAAAAATGTATTAGCTCGATACTTCCTCAGCTAACAGATGAGGTTGAGCATATTGTAGTTGATGGTAGTTCCGTAGATGGAACACAAAGTCTCCTGGAGAAAGTTTCTCATGATAATTTTACTTTTAAGTCTGAAAGGGATAATGGCATTTCTGACGCCTTTAATAAAGGAGTTGAACTGGCAAAGGGAGAATTTGTTTGGTTTGTGAACTCAGATGATTGGATTGCTTCAAATAGTATAAAAACCATAATAAGTTATATTAATTCAACTCCTGATGTTGATATTTTTTATGGACAAATACTAAGTGTAAAAAATAGTACTTATAAACAAGTACCAATTGCTAAGGATAGAGATCTTAACTATATGATGTCTATTTATCACCCTGCAACAATAATGAGAAAAAGCAAAATAGTTGAGCTTGGAGGCTTTCGATTAAAGAAAAAAGTCGCAATGGATTATGATTTATTTTTAAGGGCTTATATTAATAAGTGTCGTTTTACCTATATTTCAAGTGTTTTAAGTTATTTTCGACATGGAGGGGTTAGTACAGAGGAAAAGAGAAATAGGTTCAAAGGATATTTAGAATGCTTCTTATCTAATCTTGAATATCGGTATTATTTAAAGAAGTCTTTTAAGTATTTTATGAAAAAGGTTTTCGCTCTTCATTTTTCATTTTACTATCAGAAATATAGGATAATAAAGAAACACTACAGGACAAGTAAAAAGAATCTGGTCACATTTTTTAATATATACTTTAATCCTACTCCCATATTATCAAATCATTTAATAACAATGATGGGGAAATGGAATAAGTTCTCAAACGAAATAATCTTTTTGGCCCCTTATGATACTCACATAAAATCTATTCAAACGCCACACAAGGTTCTTTGTTATAAAAAACCAATAACAGGAACAATACAGCACCCCAAGATAGTTGCAATATATAAAGAAGGTTTTCCGGTGAATACATATTTTAGTATGGGAGCTAAGTATGTAATTAAAATTAATGATTCAATCTCTGAAATCAAAATTCATGGCAGTGATGAGCAATATTTTTTTGAGTTACCGATGTCTCATGTTGATAAGCTATTAAATATTCTTTATAGGACAGGGAAAGAACAGAAGTTTGAATATGTTGATTCTTTTGGTGAAACAGTTACTTGTGATAGAGATGGAATTTATGATGTATTATGGGATGAAAAGAAAAAAAGCTATTTCGTTTTAAGGCCTTTTTATCTTTGGAGAAATGATTTGCCTTATGATGAACTAGTTGATTTGTTGGTACGTCGGGGAGCTTTACTTGGATCGTAAAATTCGTGTTGTTCATATTGCGCATACCTTCAAAGGAGGAGCTCCTTTTAAGTTAAATAGTTGGTTAAACTCTAGCGCTGTTGACTCAAAAATAATATGGTTGGGTAGACAGGATCTTATCCCATTTTGGTCTCCCAATATTTTAATTTTTGATGGTGGTGATCCTGCAAAGAAATTAAGTGTGGATCGAGTGTTGGAAGATTGTGATTTTATTCACGTTCATAATTTTATTCCTAAAGAGCAACTTCCTTATTTTAAATCTCTGTTTTATAATAAAAAATATATTTATCATTTTCATTCCCCGCGCTTTGAAAAACCTGTTTTATATGATTTAGATCAGCAGTCTTATGAGATGAATGCAGTAAAACGATTATTAGTGGGAAACTTTCATAAAAGAATGTATAAGGACGTGAAGTTAATGCCTAATGTTGTGCCGGCAAATTTGTCTCCTCATAGGAGAAAGAAAAATAATAACATTATTAAAATTCTTTTTTCTCCCTCCTCCCAAAAAATAGGAGCAAGATGGTCTTCCAAGTATGACGAAGAAATTTTAGCAATTATTAATGATATTGGTAAATTACCGTGTGTTGAAATTTTTAGTATTGAAAATATGACTCAAGATCAACTTGCGATATTACGATCATGTAGTGATATAACTATAGATGAAATCTTAACTGGAGGCTTTCATCAAGTTTCAATAGAAGGATTAGCACAAGGGAATGTGGTCATGAACTCTGCTGATCATTTGTCCCTAGAGTATTTCAAAGAAGGTTATGGGACTGAAGAGGAAGCTCCATTTGATATTGTGTCTAAAAAAAATATTGTTCAAAAAATTCAATATTATATTGAAAACCGTGATGAATTATATGAAAAACAAGTTCGCAATCAAGAGTTCTTTGAACAATATTTAAATCCTAATAAAGTGATTAAAATGTATATTGACTTATATAAGTCCTTACTTTGATTTAAGACTATCTGGTGAAAAAATACGTATCAATTGAGTAAAGTCTGATTTTTTAAAAGTAATAAATTGTAGCATTGAAACTTCTTTTAATCTGCAAAAAGCAATTGTTGTTAGTACTGCATAGAATACATATGTAAGAGTTGTTGCAAGAGCTGCTCCAAAAATATCTAGATTAGGAATCAAAATCAAGTTAGTAAAAAAGTTAAAGATTAAAGATATTACTGAAATATTTGAACAAATTCGGGGATGGCCACTTGCTTCTATATCTCTTGAAAGTAATTTCGCTGAAGCCGAAAAATAAACACCTGGAAGCAGAACCAGTAGATATTGATAACTATCTGCATATTGATCACCAAAAAAAATTGCGATGAATATCTTTCCGAATATTGCCAAGGTAAGGACTGCGAATAAATTCATTAAAGCACTCATTCGATTAACTTTGAGGGTTAGGTTTGTTTGTCTGAGCATTCCGTGAATCTTTACTAGTCTTGCAAAAAGTACTTTGGCGACACTTTCAGATATCATCCAGGTTCTTTCAGCTATGTTGACGCTTATCATGTAAATACCAATATCTCGGTCGGTCAAGAACTTTGAAATGAAAAACATATCCATCCGGTAGGTTAAGAAGATAGCAAGAGAGCTAATATGAGTGAGAATAGAGAATTTCAATGACTTTAAAAAAAATGTTTTTTCTAGCTTTTTGTCTTGCCCTTGATTGACATAAATAGGATTTGTGATCATCAAAGTGGTAAAGATAATTGCTGCTAGTATATGGCTGAAGCAAAAACTATTTACGACTATGTTGAATGATAAATCTCGGGCAAGAGCAAAAATAGTTAAACATATAAAAAATGAAAAAGGCTGTGAAAATGTGATGATGCTCAGGAGCTTGAACCTTTCTTGTGCTTGTAGCTTAGCGCCCTGAAGTGAATTGTAGAATAAACAAAAAATTAAAATTAAAACTTTGATTAACTGAATATTTGCAATGTTCTCATAGAAGACGTGTTTAGAGGTAAATACAAATATAGCTGCTGATATAAAAGCAAGTAAACTTAGCATTAAATAGTAAACTCTATATCTTTGAAGTAGCCTCCAGCGTACATCTTTTTTGGTATTCCAAAAATAAATAAAGGAAATTGGAGCACCAAAGCTAAAAACATAAAGAGCAATTCTTGGTAACATACTCATTAAGGAGTATTGCCCTTGTTGTTCAGGTCCCAAGATTCGAGAAATGATAATCAGAGCACCAAAAGACGAGACGACAGAGAGAATTTGACTTAAAAAGGTATATGCTGAGTTTTGAATAAGGCTATTCACAAGTCTATTTCCTTTATGCCGTATTCACTAAATGTTGTATAGATTTGATTCATTTTATCTTGATAAGCTTTTTTTATATCACGAGTGTCGATTCTAATTGTAGTGACTTGAATATTTTCTCCAAAAATGAGCTTTAGATTTAAGAGCGCTGAGCTGGAAAATCCAATGATTTGTAATGGTAGCATTGGTTTCATTAAAAGTTCTAACTCAATACATGTTTGGATGTGTCTTATATTAATTCCGGTCAAGTGGATTTGTTCTAGGATCTCAGTACTATCATGCCTATGAGGGATATAATAGAGTTTGTTTTCACTAAACTTATTTTTCAGATTTGATAAATAATCTAAAAAAGTAGAAGTATGGACTTCTTTTTTATAGAGATGCTGGCCTACGATATAAACTTGATTTGATTTGTCTTTGAACTGAATATGTTCTCTTATATAAGAGTAGTTATTTGGAGTAATATCAATAGGAAGATGGGCTAGCTGTTTGTGGAAAACGGTAAAGAGTTTATCTAAGTTTGTAGGTCTAAGTCTGAATAAGGCTTTTTTTATAAATCCTGCGGGTCCACTTTTTGGAGTAAGAACCATTCTTTTTAATTGAGCAAGATCAAGTGTATGGGTACCTTCGTCGTAGAAAATAACTTCAGCATTTTTCTTTAAGTTGGCAGCGTAAACATTTAAATCCACATTGAGCATAGATACTAGGATATAATCGACTTTTTTTGTTTTTAGAAAGCTTTTTAATTTGTAAAAGCGATTGATCTTGGAATACGGGTTTTGATTAAATGTAAAAGTTTGAGTATTCAAATTGAAGTAATCAGCAACTTCCTTTACCTGCTTTTGGGAGTTACTGTTCGAAGTTAAGAAACAAACCCAATCACAATTTAGTGGATCAAGACCAAGCGAGTAAACTGCTTCTAGGGAGTTAATTACTTGCAGTGGGCTATCGTGAATCAAAATAAGAGCTTTTTTGCTTTTCATGTTTTACTTTTCATTGTTTGAATTTTATATTTCTACGACAACATTTATTTATAAGTATTCTAAGAGGAGAAAAATGAAAAAACCATTAGTTATTGCCGAAATAGGGTGTAATCACAAAGGTGAGATGGAAATCGCAAAGGAATTAATTTCCGTTGCTGCGCACTATTGTAAGGCTGATTATGTGAAATTTCAAAAAAGATGTAATAAAGAACTTCTAACAGAAGAAGAGTATAATACTCCTCATCCCGTACCTGCTAATAGTTACGGAGATACTTATGGAGCACATAGAGAGTACCTTGAGTTTGATGTTGATCAACACAAGCAATTAATGGATTGGTGTAAAGAGTTTGGGATAGGTTATTCGACAAGTGTTTGGGATGTGACATCTGCACAGGAAATGGCTTCGTTAAACCCTGACTTTTTGAAAGTACCATCAGCTTGTAATTTAAACTTTCCAATGCTTGAAGCTTTAATTGATTGTTTTAAGGGAGATATTCATATTTCTACAGGAATGACTACAAAGGATGAAATAGAGGAAATCGTTTCATATTTTGAGTCAAAAGGTGCAAATAAAAGAGTTGTTCTTTATAATTGTACTTCTGGTTACCCTGTTCCATTTCAAGATATCTGTTTATTAGAAATTAATATTTTAAAAGAAAAATTTGGTGAAAGAGTTAAGGAAATTGCTTTTTCTGGACATCATTTAGGTATCGCTGCTGATGTTGCTGCTATTACTCTTGGGGCAACTTGGGTAGAAAGACATTATACTTTAGACAGAACCTGGAAGGGTACTGATCATTCTGCATCATTAGAGCCTGATGGCTTAAGAAAGCTTTGCAGAGACTTGAAACATGTTGCTCAAGCTTTAGAGTACAAGCCATCTGAGATTTTAGATATAGAGTCAGTTCAAAGAAATAAGTTAAAAGCTAGCTCAATAAAAAGACTGTAAGTGTCAAACTACACCGCTTTTATTCCTTTAAGGGGAGGATCGAAATCGATCCCTCGAAAGAATATAAAAAATATTGCAGGTTATCCTCTTTTTTATTGGAGTGTTAAGGCTGCAATAGATTCAAAGTGCTTTGATAATATTGTAATATCTTCTGAGGATGATGAAATATTATTGATTGCGAACAAGTTCTTTGAAGACTTGATCGTTTTGGACAAAAGACCTGACAAGTTAGCACAGGATACAACTTCTACTGAAGACGTAGTCATTGAGTACTTAGGGAGAAATACTCAAGTCGATAATCTAGTACTGATACAAGCAACGAGTCCATTGACTTCTAAGTGGGATTTCATAAAAGCTAAAGAGAAGTATGTAAATGAGAAGCTTGATTCTTTACTTACAGGCTGTGAATTTAAAAGGTTTATCTGGACAAGTAGTGGGGAGCCTAAAAATTATGATCCACATAATAGGCCACGGAGACAAGATTTCGAAGGCGATATTATCGAGAATGGTGCATTTTATTTTTCAAAAAGAAGTGTTTATGAAAAGTACAATAATCGACTAGGTGGTAAGATAGGCATCCATATTATGCATGAAGATACATCCTTTGAGATTGATGAGCCTTCTGATTGGACTATAGTTGAAATGCTATTAAAAAAGCATAATGAGATAAGTTTAAAAGAGAAATTAAAAAATATTAAAGCGATTGTCCTGGATGTCGATGGAACCTTAACTGATGGTGGTATGTACTACAGTGCAGAGGGTGAAGAGTTGAAAAAGTTCAACACAAAGGATGCGAAGGGGATCGAACTTGCAAAAAAAGCTGGTTATGAAGTTTGCATAATTACAGCTGAAGACTCGCCTAGAGTACATAGTAGAATGAAAAAAATGCAAATCAGTGAAGAGAATTATTTTTTTGGTATAAAAGATAAACTTCCAGTCTTAAAAAAATGGTGCGAGTCTAAGAATATTGAACTTAATCAAGTAGCTTATGGCGGTGATGACCTTGGAGATCTTGAGTGTATGCATTATGTTGGTTTTTCTTTTTGCCCTTGCGACGCTGTGTACACGGTTCTATCTGATTCGGATTACATTACAATAAGTAGAGCTGGCTATGGAGCAGTTCGTGAGTTTTGTAACTTTTTATTATCTAGTAAAATCGATAAGTAGTTCTTATAATTTAAATAGAGACTTAATTTTTCTGTATGGAGCGGCAATTGCACTTCCGAATTTGTATCTAGGGGATTGTTTAATTTTCTTAAGATCTCTTTTTAAAGAGGAGATGCATTTTTCTTTAGTTGATAGTTCATCTTTGAGTATCGTTATATTACTTGAAAGAGTTGCCTTGTTTAGAATGTTCGATTTTTCTGCTTCGATGATTGCATTGTATCTCTCCTTTGGGAAGATGTCATTTTTATGAGACTTTTTTATCTTGTAAATAAGGTACTGGTAGAAGTTTTCTTCTACGTTTGAAGCATGCACCAAGTCATAGTTACCAAGAAGGTCTTGAATGTGAAAGTGGTTAGTCCAGCAAGATAAAGTTGGATTGTCAGGTATTATGTGAGGAAAGGGCGAGAATCTTATTTGCAATACAATAGTTACATAATTATTTGAATTAATCGCTCTTAGAAAATCTTCAAGATAGCATTTTGTAGGAAAGTGCTGGATACATGCTTGAGATATAAAAATATCTGCTCTTTTTAATTTGAATTCTTTATTCACAAGAAGAAGATTGTATTTCTTTTTAGAGAATTGCTTTAGATTATTACTTGCATGATCGAGAGACCTTTGCGCAATGTCGTAACCGGTATAATTCTGGATGTCATAGTTTTGTAGTAGTAGTTTACCGAGATAACCTCCGCCGATACCATAGTCTACAACCGTTTTGTTCTTAAATTCTAGTTCGGATAAAAAAGATGATGCCCAAAATTTGTATAGCTGAGTTTCAGAGTCAAGCCAGCGATTAATTTTTAGATGTGCAAAGGTTTCGTCGCAATTCTCCCAGAAGGAGTGCATAGCATCTTGATATTTTTGTTTTTTATTTATCATTTTTGATCACTTTTCTTTGTGTAGGAGAAGATGATACAAGGATAAAATGAAAATGAAAAGTGTGTAATAGAGTATGGTCATTTTCATAGATTACTTGTGTAAGTTTTGTAACGCCTAATTGTTTGAGATATTAACTTTTAGCCATATAATCCACAAGCTACCAAGAATTTAATCATTTTTTTAAGGCGAAATCTCCAAAGTATTTTCAAGTAAATAAATCAATAGGGAGTGAAGACAATATTTTCTAACGTGAGATAATGTTAATGGCCAGAGAGGAGCTTGAGTTAGATCTAGATATTGTGTAAAAAAAATGATTTTTTATTGCACTCATTTATTTCTTTACCTAGGTCTAAATAATTGTTTATACTCGATTATTCATGATTAAACAAAAAAAACTATGTGTTTTAGCATCATTTGATTCTTTTATTAAGGCTTCTGTGCCTATCGTTGATATTTTTAGGAAAAATGGGCACGAAATATCGATCTTTGTTGTGAAGTTTGATCACCATGAAAGATATATCAAGCTTTATAATCAAGATGTTTCTGTAATTGATAGTTATATTGACCCAGGATTTGTTAAGGAAGCACTGAATTCTAATTATTTAATGATTAGCCTTGCCGGAGGAAGCATTAGGCAATTGGTTTCACATCTTTCCGATAAGCTAACTCTGCCTAAAAGACCATTAATTTTTGCTGGTTATTGTGGCCTTGTTTATGAAAAACAATTAATAGGGGCTACTTCAAGAATTAATTTAGATGTATATTATGTAAATAGTAAAAATGATTACAATTTATTTAATAAGTATTTTGAAGATTTAGATGTTGATTCGAATGTCTATCTAACGGGCCTTCCTTTATTTGATAAGTACGCATCAACACCGAGACGTGATCCGGGTGCGAAAGGAATCGTTTTTGCAGCCCAGCCAACCGTGCCATGGCATCGAAAGCATAGAGAATACACTCTTAAAAATTTTATTGAGCTTGCAAAAGCTTATCCGCAGTATCACTTTTATTTTAAACCCCGGGGAAATCCAAAAGAAAAAACTTTTCATACTGAAGAATATTATTATCAAGATCTCCTTAATGACTATAAAGAAGAGTTGC
The DNA here is from genome assembly GCA_950061135.1 of uncultured Oligoflexia bacterium. GTDB lineage: Bacteria > Bdellovibrionota > Bacteriovoracia > Bacteriovoracales > Bacteriovoracaceae > CATLVU01. Next base: position 5,345 of record CATLVU010000031.1, on the reverse strand, counting down.
CTGCAAACTTTGAAATGACTGAAACAAAAATTCAAGAGCTATTTAAAAAGTCTTTTCTATGTATCTCAGTTAGTTCAACTGCTTTGATTGAGGCGCATTTGATGGGATTAAAAACTGCTGTTTTGATTGATTACGGTATTGAGCAACAGCTTGGAAATCATTATTTTAATGGAAGTGGATCTTACACAAATTTTAAAAAACTTAAAGAAAACATCCATCATCTTAATAACGATGAATCATGGTTTAAAAATAATTTAGAGATATCAGGAAATAATACTCAACGACTCTATGAGATTGTCACAGAGCTTGAGCCTGAGGTATCTATGGCCCCAATAAGAAATTATCAACCTTTTTATGATTTTGATTTAAGGCCATTTAAGAGAAAAGTTACTGATAAGTTAAAACGCATTTTGAAACGTAAAAGTGTTCATTAATTCAAATTAGGTACGCGCTTCCTTTTCGCAAATTCAACTATTTACATTGTTATTTAAGGATTGATTTCAATTAAAAAATGAGGTTATAATAAAAATGAATGATTAGGTGGGAGATTGCTTGTAACAACCCCCCTAAAGCTCTACTTTTCCGTAAGACGTAATAATACGTACATAAGAAAAATGAGTAGAAACACCCTAATCATCTCTTCCATGAAAAATCCTTTTGGTAAAGGCGCCCATCAGTGGGCGTCACGGAAGACACAAGTCTTTTAACAGATTTTATGGAAAATTGAGTATTGGTAAAAAGTTAGAAGCTGATTTATTTCAAAACTGAATTATTACTTTAGTAAATACTTCTGAACACCATTCAGGGCATACCAAATAAAATAATAAACTTTTTTTAAAAATGATAAATGAAATTCAGAAGACAGCAAATGCCACTGGATTTTGGCCATCTCTTTTTTATTTGCAGAGAGAGAGTTTTGCGAGTCGACTCGGTAGGAGCTTAATTCTGTTTTTATTGATCTTGCAGTTTTTGCGGCCATAAGAGTTTCGTACCAATAGATATAATCTTGTCGTCTTCTAAGGTGAACTTTAAAACGAAAGCTCTTAGCAATAGATGAGCGAATCATAACCGAAGATGTTGCAAAAGGATTGTAGCGTAATAGTTTATTGGCAGACATCTTGGATGGTGGCTTTTGAGATTTTAAAATCTTGTTATTTTGATCAATCATTAAATAGTTATGGTAAGTAAAAGCAATATCTTTATCTTCCATAAAATTAATTTGCGTTTCAAGTTTATATGGACTCCAAAGATCGTCCGCATCTAAAAAAGCTATATAATCACCCGACGCATTCTCAAGGCCAACATTTCTAGAGACAGCAGCCCCTGCGTTTTCAGAATTCTGAAATACTTTAATTCGTGAGTCTGTATTCGAAAGTTCAATCAGTTTATTATAAGTATTATCTGTTGATTGATCGTCAGTACAAAGCCACTCCCAGTTTTCAAAGGTTTGGGCTTTAATACTTTGGTAGGTTTGTTCTAGGTACTTCTCGCAATTGTAGCAAGGAGTTACAATACTAATTTTTTTCATTTTGCCATTATATAGAATTATTAGGCAATTTGAAGCTCAAATGCTATAAATTCAATATCCAATACCTAAATTGAGGAGTTATCTTGAAGCGCTATACAAAGGGTTTAGATTATATTCAGCGATCACTAGATTTGATCATTGTTTTTGCTTCATGGATGATGGCCTATTACTTGAGGTTTAAGCTTGAGCTGGGGGGAGAGTCAGCAGATAGCAAGTTAAATTTTTATATCGGATTTGGCGTTCTTTTATCCTTAATAACTTTAATCGTTTTTAAAAATTTGAAACTCTACGATGCGATGAGGTTAGAGCGACAATCTAAAGAAATAGCAACTCAATTAAAAGCGAATGTGATTTCTTTTGTCGTTTTTTTAATAATTGCTTTTTTTGTCAGTGAGTATCGTCTTTCAAGAATTATGTTGGTCTTCTATTTTGTTATCTCGAGCTTTGGCCTTGTCTGGTCAAAGGTTTTTTTTAGGAGAATATTCTCTAAAAGAGCAATGAAATTCATTTTAGTCGGCAATGGGGATGTGGCCCTCAATTTTTATAAAAAAATTTCAAAGGTACCGAGTTTAAATATTATTAAATGGATTGATGCTCCAGAAAATATTCCAGAGAACATTCCAAGAGAATTAAATGTAAATCCTCGTGAAATTGAGCAAGCTGAGGTGGATGGATTTGTTATTGGCTATGACCACCAAGACTCTTCTAAAACCTCTGAGCTTATTAAAAAACTAAGTGACTTTATTATTCCTATCATTGTTTTACCTGATGTGAGTTTTGCACGAATAGGTTACTCAATTAGTGAATATAAAGGTCAGCCCTTAATATATCTTAATGAGCCAAATATTAAACAATTAGACCTTGTTCTAAAAAGAATCTTTGATTTTGTTGCAACTTCAATTGGCATGTTGTTGATTTCTCCTTTACTCGTATTGATCGCACTTCTAGTGAAGCTAACATCTCGGGGACCAATATTTTATGGACAAGTACGGATGGGAGTCGATGGTAGAGAATTTAAAATGTGGAAGTTTCGATCAATGGTTGTCGGTGAAGCTAATAAAGAAACATGGACTGTCGAAAATGACCCTCGAGTGACTAAGGTCGGTAAACTGCTTAGAAAGACAAACTTAGATGAATTACCTCAGCTTTGGAATATCATTGTTGGTGATATGAGTCTTGTCGGTCCAAGGCCAGAGCGTCCACAATATGTAGAACAATTTAGAGAAGAAATTCCTGGTTATATGATTCGTCACAAATTTAAAGCAGGCCTGACGGGATGGGCTCAAGTAAATGGTTGGCGTGGAGATACTTCAATCGAAAAAAGAATTGAGTGTGATCTTTGGTATATTAAGAATTGGTCTTTCGCGTTAGATATAGCAATTATCTTTATGACCTTCTTTAAGGGAAATAAGAACGCGTATTAAAAAACACCTCCCTGTTTTCAGTAGCTTACAAACTTCGTACTTCGCTAAATACTTGCAAAAACCTTTGTGGTATAATTTAAGCATGGGAGCATATGTGTTTGGAAATGAAGTATTAGATTCTTGGCTGCATAAAAAGTCAGAGGAAATTCTATCAAAAGTGGATAAAGAAAGAATCACTACCGAAGAGATGTTGATCTTGGTATTGAAAGCACAAACAAATCATTTTCATCATGTCGATGTAGAAAACCGTGAAGAGTTCTCTCGAATTAATGGTGAATTTAAAAAAATTCATTTGCAGTCCAGAGAATTCAACGAATCTATAAGTAAACGTTTCGAGCAAGTAGATAAGCGTTTCGAGCAAGTAGATAAGCGCTTTGAAAGAGTGGATAAGCGCTTTGATAATATAATTAAAATTCTTATGTGGGGTGGCGCTTTGATTGTCACAATGATTTCAGGCTTATATGTTAAATTATTAGTGTAATTTAATTATTTCTTTGTAAAAATATCTTATGACAAAAACATTTAAAGCGATCAATATCTCATTAATTTTTTTAGTGCTTGGGTGGATGACTTCTCCAACTGTAGTTTCTTTATATCACATTATTGTAATAATCCCTGCATTGTATCTCTTATATGAAGGGCCTCGTTTTAAGCTTTCAAAAAGTTCAATCTGTTTATTATTGCTCACAGGTTGGGGCATTATTGCTACATTGGTAAACCTAGATACAGTCGTTAAGTATAATAAAAGCTTTCAGGAGTTTAAGTATTATGTCTTCGGCGTGTTACTAATTTTTCCTCTACGACTTTACTTTGAAAAAGCAAGCAATAAACAAATTAGAATTTTATTAAATATTTTGTTCATTACGATAATCACTGCATTTTTCGTAGGTATATCAAAAGCTTGGTTTAGTTTTGACCCTGTGAAGTTCGAGTATGGAAAATTTCATGAGCGATCAGGTGGCTTTGTAAACTATATGAGGTACGGATATTCCTCGGCCTTCCTGTTTTTATTTGGTCTCGGAATATTCTTTAATCGCTCTTATTGGCAGCAAAAAATAAATTGGAAGCTATTTTATCCTGCGTGGATATTATGTTTGGGTGCTATCCTTACTTCCCAAACACGAGGAGCAATTCTTGCTTTGATGGTGGGGATCCCTGTTCTTTTATTTCGGTATTATCCTCGCTTTGTGAAGTATTGTGTTGGGGCAGGAATAATTTTTGTTTCAATTATTCTTTATATTAGCTTTGCTTCAAACTCTAAAAATAGATTTTTGGATATTAAAGATGGCTCAAATAAAAAAAGAATGAGCCAATTTTATACTGCGGCAATGGTTATAAAAGAAAAGCCCATTTTCGGTTTGGGCTCGGATCAATTTTCTTATAATGTGAAAAAGTATAAAGAAAAATATGATATTTGGAGTAAAAAATATATAGGTCATTCTCATAATATTTTTTTAGAGCATGGTGCAAATTTTGGTGTTTTAGGTGCTATTATATTATTTTTCTTTTTCCTTTTTTGGTTATTAGAAATGTGGAGTGTCAAAACAGCGCTTGCATGGTCTGTTATATCTTATATCTGTGCCTATTTAGTGGCAGGGCAGGTAGAACTATTATTTGATGTAATGAGTTCTCATTTATTGTTTTTTGTATATTCTCTATCACAAGTTCAATATCTTAATTTGATAAAAAAAGACTGATATAAATCATTTCTTTATATTTCATGGGTCATAACACTTTTGCTTTTGTTGGGGGATTATTGCTTTGTAACAAAGGAGATTGAAATGAATTTAACAATTAGTTACAGGCATATGGATGGAACACCTGCAATTGAATCTAAAATCAGGCAAAAAGCAGAGCATTTAAAGAAGTATTTTAATGGAAAAATAGACATAAGCTGGGTTTGTACTGTGGATAATAATCTTCAAAGATCAGAGGTAAATATTTACGCAGGCAAAAATCATTTATATGCAAAATCAGAACATGAAAACTTGTATAAAACATTTGATCTTGTTTTAGACAAAATTGAGCGTCAAACTCGAAAAAAGAAAAATATTCAAAAAAATAACATACATTCAAAATTCAAAGTTCCTGCAACGAGCCTTTAAAACCTACCTACAAAATCGGGTACTTCTAAATAGAAGTACCCCCTGCATAAGCTTCAGTGACAATTAGAAAAAAAGTAGTTAAATTATCAAAATAATTTAAAAAGGAAGATTATGAAAATTTCAGTCATTGGGACAGGTTATGTAGGTCTTGTAACAGGTGTATGCTTTGCCGAAATGGGTAATAAAGTAACTTGTATCGATATCGATGAAAAAAAAGTTCAAAAAATGAGACAAGGTATAAGTCCAATCTATGAACCAGGACTTGAGCCAATGCTTAAAAGAAATATT
>CATLVU010000030.1 GCA_950061135.1 uncultured Oligoflexia bacterium | reverse complement strand
TAGCAATAAAGTTCGAACGATAATAATCTTCATACTTTCCCCAAACACCTGCTTTAGAAGCTACGTGGAAGATTACATCAAAAGAACTAAGATCTAATTTTTTTACTTCTTCTGCCTGACTTAGATCACATTGAATTTGCAAAACATTTTTTTTAGTAAGTTCTGAGTAAGTATTGCGAGACAATGAAACAACTTCATAGTTTTTTTGTAGAAGATCACGCACGATATAACTTCCAAGGAATCCTCCACCACCAGTTACTAATGCTTTCATTCTAACTCCAATATTTTTTACTCAAAGCTGTTCTATCGATTTTTATATTATGTCTAGTATCTACGGGTAACTCTTTTTCAATTATTATGTCTTTAATTGATGCTTCAATATTAAAAACTTCATTCTTAATGAGATCTAAATCATAATTCTCTTCTTTTTCTATAACTAACTTAGGTCCTAAAGATGTTAAGATTAATGCAGATTTTTTAACCCCTTTTACTTTGTTAAATTTCATCTCTTGAGGAATAGTGTAAAAATATTTTCCATTATATTCAAAGCAATGTTTTTTTCTTCCACAAAACCAAAGATGGCCATCCTCATCAAAAAAGCCTAAGTCTCCCATTCTATGCCATGTAGTATTCTCAACAATTATTTTTGAATTTAAGGTCTCTACTTCTTGCTTATAATATTTTTTTGTCACATTTTTTGATGTGACTAATATCTCCCCGATTTGCGTATTATTAATTTCATCAATGCGATCAATTACCTCATTTGTGTTTTTGATGATCTTTACTTCAACACCATTAAGAGGTTTTCCAACACATATTCCTTTATCACTGACTTTTAATGAACTAGTCGAAATATTTGCAACAGGTAAACATTCAGTTGCACCATAAGGAGTATAAACTTCTCCATTGAGTAGGATTTTTGAAAATTTATTATGAATACTCTTAGGTATTGGAGCACCAAACATTACTAAGTATTTTACTGATGGAATTGTTAGATGATATTTTTCACAATAATCTGCCAATTTTGTCCATATAGCTGGTGATCCAGCAACGAAGGTCGCTTCATTTTTAATAATCGCCATATAAAGTTTTCTAGGGTTGGCCTTAGATGGTTTTGATACATCAATCGGAGGTAAATAATTAGTCATTCCCATAGATAAAGTGAAAAACGAAAATAATGGAAAGCAAGGAATATCCGAATCTTTATAGGTTAAATTAAATTCCTCTTGTAACATTTTTGTTTGATTTATAAAAATCTCATGTGTGTACTCAACACCTTTAGGCTTACCTGTGCCTCCTGAGGTGTACAAAATAGCTGCTAACTCATCCACTTTGGGTTCATAAAATTGCACCTTCTGATCATTAGCATATAAATTTCTATATAGTGGCAATGATCCTAAAAACCTAGAGCTCGTCAGGTTTATCTTGATTCTAATACTTGGTAATTTTTTTTTCATCGCGCTTAAAAGTATATGCACTCTTTTTATACCAATCACGGCATCTGCTTCAACCTCTTTTAAGCATTCAAAGAAATACTTTTTTTTCATACCAGGATCAATAAAAATAATTACCGCCCCGATTCTAAATAAAGCAAATGTAATAGCAGCAAAGTCTTCATTAGGTTTTACAAAAAAAAGAACTTTTGAACCCGGAGTTATTCCTAATACTTTCAATCGATGACAAAAAAGATTGATTCTTTGTTCAAGTTCGCTAAAAGTCCATTGATGAGCACCAAAAAACTTAGGGGCCATTACTGCGGGTCTTTCAGGTATCTTAAAAGAAATATCTGATACTAATTGCGAAACATTCATTGATTAACAAACTCTAAGATATGTTGACTACATTCTTCATTCTTATCTTCTAGAACGTAATGGCCTGCATCTTTAAAATAAACTTTTTGGGCATCTGGATAGATCTCATCCCAACGAGTAAAAAAATAATCATTAAAACAAAAATCTTTCCCCCCCCATAATATCATTTTGGGTCCATTGATTTTTTTTAATCCATCTTCAATTTTTTTTAGTAACGAATAGGTACGATGTTTGGATGACATGGGAATATCTTGAACAAAAGCATTAATGGCAACTCTATTTCGAATATTCTGATAAGGATGCAAATAGCCTTTTTTAACTTTTTTAGGTAATGGCCGTACAGTAGTCATAAAAGTTGCAGGCAAACAAAATAAATTACATGCCTTAACCATAAATGGCCCTATAATGGGTAGCTTTAATAAGTTAATTCTTTTTGGAATATAATCTGAAGTAAAAGCGGCGGTATTTAGAAGTATTAATTTTTCAGGGGGCATATTATTTATAACTGCATTACCAAGCCCTATCGCTCCTCCCCAATCATGAACGATTAAATCATAATTTGTAATATCTAAAAAACGCAATAATATATTTAAGTTTGCAATATGGTTTTCAAGGCAATAGTCATAATCTTGTGGCTTATCAGACAGGCCACAACCAAGATGATCAATTGCAATTACTCTATAATTTTTAGAAAGTTTCTTAATCAAATTTCGATAGTAAAATGACCATGTCGGATTACCATGAACCATTACAATTGTATGCTGAGCTTCCCCGACATCAATATAATGTAGATTATGATTACCAATTTTTAAAAAATTAGACGCAAAAGGATATTCTTGATCAAAAATTAATTTATCCATTTCATTTCCATTGTAGATGTATGAAGTCCACTACCGATTCCGAGCAATAAAACTTTATCACCTTTTTTAAATTTATTTTTATGAAAAGCATCACTCAATGTTAATGGTAATGCTGCTGAGCCTGTATTTCCATACTTATCAAATGTTGTATGGTCTTTATCTAAACTCATACCTAATTCTTTATACAGATAATTTCGATGCATAACACCTACTTGATGACAAATAAAATGATCAAAGCTAGCTAGTTCAATATCTTTTACTGTCTCTTTAGCAAGTTTAATTCCCTCGATCATTAGAGTTTCTGAATCTGTTTCCATAACCAAATTGTTCATATCTCCATTACCACGACATAAATGAGCGACCTTAGTCTGAGACAAGTTATAAGAACTATTAATCTTGGCGATGGCATTCTCTTTTTTATTGGTTAACAAAAGTGCAACTCCGGCCGAACCAATGGTAAAGTTTGCAAAGTATTTCTTTATCTCTTTTCTATTAGGTTTAATTTTAAGTAGGTTTTTTATTGTACTTTCAAGTAAGGCCTTCGAGTTCTCTCCAGTAACAATTAAAGCAGATTCAATAGCACCTGAATCGATCATTTTCCCAGCAGTATTGATAGCTGATACGACACCTAAGCAAGCATTTGATAAATCAAAGCTTAAACATTCACTTTTAAGTTCAAGATTTTGATGTATAAAGCTTGCGGTGGAAGGCTCTAACATATCACGGCATACTGATCCGTGAATTAACAAGTCAACTTTCCGAGGATTAAAATCATTATCAACAAATAACTTTTGGGCAGCTCTTGTTGCAATCTCACTCGGTAAAAGATCAAATACACCACGAGTATTTATACCGGTTTGCATTTCAATTCGACCAAAAGGAAGTTTAAGCTCATTGTATAAACTTGAAAGTTCTTTTTCAATATCATCAGAGCTGATAAATCTATCAGGCTCTATATGTGCAATTGAATGCAGGTATACATTTTCAAAATTAATCATTCCATTAATCCATATAAATTTGAAATCGAAATACCACTTAACATTGAGCCTACAATCCCTAAAAACCCTTGATCTGTACCTATGATATATAAACCATCAATTTTTGTCTGCCCGTCTCTATACTTAGTTGTACTTCCATAAACAGTACCATCAAAATGATTAGTATACCTTTTAATCGTCGTAGGAGTAAAAACATCAGAGTAGATTTCACTTTGCTCAACGTTTAAGTTTTTTAAAATTCTTTTTGATTCAGATAGAACTTCATTTTTCTTTGTAAGATAATCAGGTTTTTCTAGATTATTCCACTGATCAAAATGGGCCATAAAAGTTAAGCGAGCAACGCCATGACCATCTTTGTTTTGACTTTCATAATTATCAGGAAAACAAATAACAGCCGAACTAGCATCATAAAAATTTTGTGCTCTTTGATAATTATACTGATCTGAGTCGTTATAAAATATAATCGTAGGTTCATTTTCTGAGTGTTTTATTTTTTTATCAAAAACCAAAATTGTTTCCGTAAAACTTAATTTCCCAATAATTGATCTTTTATCTTTTTGGCACATATCCATTGTTTCGGGTAATCCAGCACTACTAAAAACTTTCTTGCTCTCGAGCTTTTCGCCATTTTTTAAAACGACACCGCTTACACCACTCTCGTTATATTCGATAGACTCTACTGAAGATCGATAACGTAATTCACCACCAACTTCTTTAAACTTATTTTCTAGCAATGATAAAATAGTTCGAACACCACCACGAGGCCTAGAGAACCCTTCTAAATATAAAGCTTTAAACATGATTACAAATTGAGAAAAGTCCATATCATTTTCCCATGCTGAGCCATAAATTAAAAGCGGCGCAATTAACATCTCACGAAGAAGCGGAGTTGCAATATAAGACTCTAAAACTTTTTTTGCAGAAAGATAATCTGCGTTTAAATTAACTTCATTAAATTCTAAAATGTATTGATATAATTTTTGAAAATTATCAAATTCTTCAGGAAAAATACTTTTAACTTCGCTTTGTAATAACTCGAAGTCATTAGAAAAATTTAATTTAGCAGATTTAAAATGAATTTGTGAAAAAGTTTGCTCGCATAATTCTAATTCGTCATATCCTATACGAAGCTGTCTTAGTAATTTGGTTAAAGGTTTTCTTTTCTCACCTTTTTTCGCAAAATTTGTCAGCGCGTGAAGTCCTACATCGAATTGAAAAATCTCTTTTGTACTTGGTATTCTTCTTTGATAATAAGAATTTAAGCCTCCGCTAATTGTATGTTTTTCAAGAACTACAACTTTTTTACCATACATCGCTAGACGAATACCTGCCGCAAGACCTGACATTCCTGCGCCAATGATTATAGCGTCGTAAGACATTCAGTACCCTGATTATGCAAATTTTGGTGAAAGATACTCAACACAACTATCTAGAGTTGCTAATCTTGGATAATCTTCAGAAGGAACTTCTACTTTATGCCTTTTTCTAAGCTCCATCACAATATCTAAAAAGTCCATTGAGTCTAAATCTAATTGATCACGTAAGCTTTCTGCAGGATTTAGCCCTCCTAAATCCTCATCTGGAGCTACATCTTCAATAATTTCAAGAACAATTTTTTTTACATCTACACTCATGATTTATTCCTTATATTTTTCAATTATAACTGTTGAATTTATTCCTAACATTCCAAAAGAATTATTTAAAATCGTTTCAATATTTTTTTCTTTAGGACTACCTAAAACCAGTCCTGCAAAATCACATTCTGGATCAATTTGTGTGCAATTAATCCCTTGATGAACTAATCCATCTTCAAATGCTAATAAATTACCTGCAAGCTCTAATGACCCTGCAGCTCCCATGCAATGACCTATATGCCCCTTAGTAAAATTTACTGAAACATTTGTACCTTCAAATACTGACTTAACAGCATTCATCTCATTTATATCTCCCGCACTTGTACCTGTTGCGTGCAAGCTTATGATATCAATCTGATCATTTGTTTTTGCAGCTCTATTCATTGCTTTATTCATGCATTCAATCTGTCTTTCAGTATTTGGAAGAACAAAATCAGTCGCATCTGAGTTATAGGCATAACCAGTAACTTCTCCATAGATTTTTGCCCCACGTTTTAAAGCCGACTCAAGAGTTTCAATATAAAAAAGACAGCCTCCCTCAGAGATAGCTATACCATTTCGATCAGTTGATAAAGGCCTGCAAGCTTTTGCTGGGTCCTCATGTGAGCCTAAAGCTCCTTGTGAATTAAAAGCTGCAAAAATTCCAAAAGTTTGAGCGGATTCAGAGATTCCACCACATATCGCAGCTTCAACTTCTCCCAACAAAATTTGCTGCACACCTTGGATCAGCCCCATATTACCACCAGCACAAGCAGAGCCTACACAAAAATGTGGGCCTGTAATTCCAAGATTTAATGTAACTTCCCCCGCAGGTGAATTCGCAACAGTTCTTGGATTATGATGTATGGACCATAAATTAGTATCTAGATTATTTTGATGGAGTTGATAAATCTCTTCTTCTGTCTCAACATTTCCATGCTCAGTACTTCCAATAAAAACTCCAATATTTGATTTATCTATAGAGTTTATATCGATGTTTGCATCAATAAGAGCTTCATTTGCACAATAAATTGAAATAGATCCTGCACGTGTACCACGTCTTCTTGCTTTCTTTTTCTGATGCTTAAATTCATCAAAATCACAAAGGCCGGCAGGTAACATCCCCATATACCGAACATCGGTTTCTTTGATGCCGCTTTTTCCTTCAAGTAAATTTACTCGATGTTCACTTAGAGAATTTCCAATTGGAGAAGTAAGCCCAACTCCCGTAATAACAATACGTTTTCGCATTAAATATCCTGGCCAATTACAGAAATTAATAATGGGTTAGCGAGTCTCCGAAACGTACTATTGTACTTGAGGGTGACGACGAAATAGCTAAACGCCCCCATCGTTAATTACCGCATTGGTATTAACAAATGATAACTGGAAGAGTGTATTATTTATGCTTTTTATGGTCAAGAAGAACCGGAATATTAAGCATCTAACGCAGCGCTATTTCGCACCTTCTTCAATAACACCATCCATATAAGCTTGGGTATATCTGTTACGTATAATTTTGAATAAATCTAATTCTTTGTTTGGATTTATATCGCCCATGTCTACAACAAAATCAGATAGTTTTTCCTCTTTTCGAAGACTTTTATTCTTTATTTTTTTAGTCTTTAATGAAGATTCTTTTTTCTTGAGTTTTTTAGCAGAAATACTCGGCTGAAAAGACGGTGAGTTTGTTTTTAAATTTTTAGAGCTAAACAAGTTATCCATATTTATTGATTTTGGATCAAACTTTTTACCTTGTAGTTCATAAGCCTCCTTTAATGCTGACTTTTGTAAAGATGCAGTAAATTCCTTGGCAGCTTTTGCTGTATTCATTCTTGGTAGTCCAGCCTCTGACAAATCACATCTAAATTATTAGAAGCAATTATAGGATCAATACTCCTTGAGTTCGCACGAAGGCTATTTCTTAAAGCTACATAATCAGTCCTATTAACTTGTCCACTCTCCATCTTATTGGCAAAACTTAATTGATAAACAAATGCCTTTTTAGCAGCGTCTATTCTAAATATTTTACTCTTATACTTACGATTAGTTATTTTATTACCGCAATTACCTGAACTCTGACAGGTACATGCAGTTGAGAAGCCATTGTTTTCAATACACAAAGGAACCAATGGTCTTCCCACAGACGCATGGGCCTCGGTAATAAAAAGTAAATCATTCATCCAGTTTTTCATAATACTTTGAACAGTCTGTGGCTGCTCTGGAGTCATCCCATTTTCTTTCATATATCTCTTAATTGCCTCAATGTTTTGCTTTGTTTGCTTGATTCTTTTCTCTGTAGAATCCAAGTTGTTATCGGCTAAGAAGTAACTTGATGTATAAAACATTCCCCTTCTAACAGGGTTTCTTTGTAAAACAGTTGAATACTTTAAAAAACGCTTTATCCACTTAGGAAATAATAATATTCCTATACCCGTTATACCTAGCCCTCCTAACACTGATGACTCATCAGTCATTTTTACAAACTCATCCTTACCTTCAGCATGAGCATTAGCAATAATTTGATTCTTTAACATTACAATAGCTTTAGATAAATATTCTAATGCTCTATTTGTTTGCTTTTTCTGCAAATCAGAATATCCACGATATTCTTCGATTAAAGCATTATTATTAAAAAATAGTTCGGCCCATTTTTCTGGGTTATCTGATTTTAAACCAATGTGAATATCCATCGCATCTTCAGCTGATAGATTATCTAATTGCTTTAGCTGATTAAATATACCGTCAAAATATGATCCAGTTTGGCCATTTCTTCGATTAAATTCTTCGTTTTTTAAGATTCTACGACAATTTATCCATTCACTTTTTTTATCACTACTTGCTTCAAATTCTGGTTGTGGACCACAACGCTTTTTAACTTCACTTTTGAAGTTAGGATCATTGGCAATCTGTTCATGAAGATTAGTTATATACTCAATTCTCTGCCTTTCCTCTCCAACTGTGGTTCCGTTGTCTGTCACGATATCATCGCCCTCTCGATATGATGTTCCCGATTCACCATTCTGAGCTTTTTCTCTGGCAACATCAGCTCTTAAGTAGGCCATACAGGCCTGTCGATCGATACCAATTTTCTTATAACATTCAGCAAGTTTATCATCAGGAAGGTCTGAGTTACTGACAGTGCCCGAAAACTGAACAGTATTATTACTTGCTTCTACAACGTCAGCTTCAGCATTTTCTTGTACATCATCACTAGTAGAGTCTTGCGATATTTCATTCGTAGCAACATCTTGTTGAGGTATATTTTGATCCGGTAATTGCTCATAATTATTATCAACAGAAGAAAAATCCGAATCTCCAGTACAGACGAACCTTTCTATTACACTTGTCTGCCGATTTGTATATTCATAACAGACCTCACCATTTCCCATATCTGAGCGACTAACAATAAATTGAGAATCAAGACTTTTTGTACTTGTAACTTCTTCTACGTCTTCATCAGTTTGACTTCTTTCTTCTATACTCTCTATTTCTGGTTCTGGTTCTGGTTCAGGTTCTGGTTTTGGTTCTCCAGCTGGTGTATACACATCACATTTCTCACTAAAAGGTTCAGCACTAGCTCTATCCGTGTAATACTCCTTTACACATTCTTTATATCCACCATTTGGAAGATCTCTTCTAGTAATCACTCTACGTATTTCTCTGCCACTTCCTGGTTCTAATTCAGTTTCTTCATCAGTTCTATAATTATCTCGATCTAAGACTAAAACTTCAGAGTCTCCTGCAACTTGCGATGGCCCATTACAAACAATTTTTAATGGATCACCATTTGAATCTTTATAATTAAAACAATCAACTTCTTCGCTACCATCCGGTGAAGGTGATTTAAACTCTTCAACTCTTGCTGTTCCTTCCGGAGGATCTTTAGGGCCTTTTCTTTCATCACTACTTTCTATTCTAAGATCTTCTTCACTTAGGTCTTCGTAGTCATATATTTTTCTATCTTTAGCCCCTGTTTCGGTATTTTCGGTAACAACCACAACAACTTTTTTACCGTCAACAACTCTAACTTCAGAGCGCTCTATAACAGTATTTCCATCTGCATCTTGTGTTTCCCTTATTCGTACCTCGCCTTCTTTATCGAGACTTTTACCATCTTCTTTTGCGGCTTTTTTCTCAGCTTTTCTTGCTGCTTTATCTGCTTTTCTTTGTTCAGAGAGCTTTTTTTGTTCATCCGTTTTAAGAAAATCAAAATAAGGAATACACTCTAAGTCATGTCTTACAGGCCATCGTGAATAATCTATTCCACAAACTTTATCGTCTACTTTAACACCATCCACACTTAAGCTTTTATCATTCTTTAAATTTGCATATAAAGCATTTAATAATTTCTCATCTTCAAGAACATCTTCAGAAATATTTTTATTAGCTCTTAACAAACGGATTAAGTCTTTTACGGACTCAATATTTCTAGCTGCGCAATAACAGCCTTCTTTTTCATTTGCTACCTGTATAGTACAAAAAGCAGCTATAGCTGCCGAGCAACTGATACCTGCTGTACCAGTACAAGAGTCAAGTGCAGCTGCTGCTGCATAATCTTGTGCTACTTCTTTTGTTATTTCTGTGCTTTCATTTTGAATACAAGCTGATAATTGTCCACCTGGATCATCAAAGTTTATTGCGCCACCATCTTTACATTCTTTTTCTTTTCCTTCTCTCTCCTGGCCTTCACTATCTTCACTTTTTTCTTTTCCTTCTTTCTCCTGGCCTTCACTATCTTCAGTTTTTTCTTTTCCTTCAGTTTTTTCTATTCCTTCTTTCTCCTGGCCTTCACTATCTTCACTTTTTTCTTTTGCGGCTTTTTCAGCTGCAACAGTACAAGTATTTCTTCTTTTCCCTACCATTCCAGTAAGACTTGCTAAAATTGCACTCGTAGCTTTAGAACCAAATACAGAAGCGACTGCTCCTCCTGCTGCTTGTGCAGCCTTGCCACCACCAAGAGCTTCTGTTAACTCTCCTCCAACGGCGCGACTTATTGCACCTCCAACAACTCCTACTACTTGCCCTTTTGCTTCATCAATTAATGAGCCAGTAAGATTTTCTACTGTATATTTTGAAGTACAATTTGTAGCTACTGTTGATAAAGACTCAGCTAACGTTTCAGTAACTGTAGCTGATGCTGCCCCTGTTGCACCACAACTAGTAACTTTAGCGGTTAAACTTTGACAGGTTTTTAACTCATTAGTTTCTCTGATCTTCCCCCAGACTGTATATGCTCCAGACATACCTAGCTCAACGGCTCCTGCAGCACCAAAGCCAAGTGTTGCTATTTCTAAGATTTCTAATTTTTTCTCAAGGGCATCTATTTTTTCTTCTTGAAGCTCAATTAACACTCTGAATTTTTGAGCTTGATCTCCTTCTTTACTTTTGTCTTCAAACTCTTTTTGTAGTTTTCGCATTGAAATTAAATTTTGGATTTCTCCATAGATGTAAATAAGCGATGCTATTTTATGTATCCAATGAGTAATACCTGCAGTGTACGATTTAGGTAAATACTCTTTTCCTTTTTTAGTTACAGCGCAATCACTATTCACTAAGGAGACTACCATTGAGAAAATTAAAACCATATTTACTAGTGCCGCCATGGCCTCAGGACTACTTGTTGCTATATTTGAAACAAATTCACAGCCTATTTCTCCATAGATATCATCTTTTCCACCAACAACATTATTACAAAGAGTGTCTACAATTTCTGTTTTAGCTGCGTCTTTTAATCTTTCTCCAAAATTAGATGCACTGGCATTGTATATTGGATAAACCATCACAAACTGTAATATGAGAACTTTATTGATCAATAACCGACAAAATAGTTTTAGCATCTCTATATTATCGGTTTAACCTCCTGAAAGCTGAAGAAAAAATTATAAATATTTGAATTCACAAGAGCTCTACCTCTTTTATCGCCAATATAATGTGGTTATTATTAATAGCTATATTGTATAAAAAGGACTAAAAAGAAGGCCATTGATTTGGCCTTCTTTTATTTTCTTATCGTTTTAATTAAATAACTAGCAATAAATAAAAATGCAACTACAGAAAAAGCTTCTTTGATTATTGGAGTCGGAGTCATTTTTAAAGCGTCCCCTGCAAAGTAGATTATCATCGCGACAATAACTCCCATCACTGCCTCACCAGCAATAAAACCTGATGACAGTAACACACCTTTGTCTTTATTTTCTAAGATTTCACCACGTGAAAAAAATGAATGAATCAAACCACCAAATAAAATTGGTATTGCTAATGTAACAGGAAGATATATTCCAACTGCAATTGGCATAATATGTAATCTAAACCTTTTTCCTCTAAAAAAGAAAGTATCTAGGACTATGATAAATAAACCTAGAACCACTCCATACATAACCATATTAACTGGTAGTTGACCTTCTCCAAATAATGCTCTTGTAATTGAAGCAAATAAAGAAGCTTGCGGCGCCTTAAGTCCTTCACCAATCCCATAAGCTGAATGCAGTAAACTTAAAACAGGAGCAATAACAAATGCAGGAATTACAACACCAATCATCTGCGCCATCTGTTGATACTTTGGTGTTGATTTTATCAAATGCCCTGTTTTTAAATCTTGTGAGCAGTCCCCAGCAGTACAGGCTGCACAACAAACAACAGCGGCCACGCCCAATGTAGTTAAAATCGCAGAGTCTCCAGTAAAACCTAAGGCTAGAAAAAAACCAGCAGTAGCAAGTAAAACTGAAATCGTCATTCCTGATACAGGATTATTAGAACTACCTACTAGCCCTACTATATAACTAGACACTGCTACAAAGATGAATGTAGCAATTAACATTAAAACGGCAGTAGCAAAAGTTAAGCCGATAGTACCTATAACTTTATAATAGATTCCAAACATTAATAAAAAAGCTACTGATAAGACAAATAACATCCCCCATAATGGCATATCTTGTTCTTCTCTAAGCGTTTCTTTTGATGAACCAGATATTTTAGTTATTCCCTGAAGTCCCTTAGCTATTCCTCGCCTCACAGAAACAATAGACCAAAGTCCACCTACAACCATTGCTCCAACTCCAACATACCTAATTTGTGTTGACCATAATGTCCATGCAAGATCTAAAGCAGATTTATCTTCAAAACCATATGGTGTTCCCAACATTGGAATACCAATAAAAAAACCAATCGCTCCCCCAATAAAGACCAAAATAGCTATTTCAATCTTTACTATATAACCAACTGCTAAAAGTGCTGGAGAGACATCAAAACCAAAAAACATAGTGCTAGAACCAAACTTTCTAGCAACTTCCACTGATCCAGCAATCAGTCCTAGCCCCCCTCCTAAAAATTTGAAGGCCCCACCAAGGAACAAGCCTTTTAAGATTACAAAAAATCCTGTCTTGTCTTCAGCATCATCACCAGATTGTAAAACAGCAGCGCAGGCCACTCCTTCAGGGTACGTTAATTCTTTTTCATTTTGAATAAGTGTTTTTCTAAGTGGAATCATAAATATAATTCCTAAAAGACCTCCGGCCATTGCGATCAAAGTTGTCGTCCAAAAATCAAAGTCCCCCCATGCACCGACTAAGACAAGCGCAGGCAAAGTAAAAATAACCCCAGCAGCTAATGACTCTCCTGCCGAGGCCATAGTTTGAACAATATTAACTTGAAAAATTGAACTTTCTTTAAAAAACATTTTATAAAAACCAAGAGCTAAAACAGCGGCTGGTATAGATGCCGACACAGTCATCCCTGCATAAAGCCCAAGATAGACATTGGCGGCTGTCATAATAACGCCTATGACAATTCCCATTATTATTGCTGAAAAAGTAAATTCCTTATGCATTTTATCTCCCTAAATTTTTAAAAACCTAATGATAAACCTTCCCCCCTAGGATCACTTACCCCATGAAGCTTGCCATCACTCTCGAGCTTAATGGCCTGAATAGAGCAACCTAAATTTTTTCTAACTATTTTGTGTCCAAGTTCTTTTAATTGCTTTTCTACATATGGCTCAAAACCTGGGTCCCCCACCCTAATATATTCAGGATACCACTGATGATGATAGCGTGTAGCACTTACAGCATCCCAAAGTTCCATATCATACTCAAGAACATTTAAAATAGTCTGCATTACACAAGTTAAAATCCTTGTTCCGGAAGGAGTTCCAAGCGCCATTAAGGGCTTTCCTTTTTCTGTATAAACCATCGTAGGAGACATCGAACTCAGTGGCCGTTTCTTTGGATGAACAAGATTATTTTTTCCACCAATCGCTCCAAAAAGATTAACGCCACCAATATGGCTTGCAAAGTCGTCCATCTCATTATTCATAACGATTCCTGTTCCCTCTGCAACTACAGCAGAACCAAACCAACCATTAATCGTTTGAGTGCTGGATACAATATTGCCCTTAGAGTCCATGATCGTAAAATGAGTTGTATGATCTGGTTCTTTTAAAAATATTTTATTAAACGGAATCGGAAAGTCCTTTGATTCTAATGCTAAATCTGGATTAATTTTATTATACAAAACTTTCGCATACTGCTTTGAAGTTAAAGTCCTAAGGGGAACTACAGAATAATCATTATCCCCCATGTATTCTGCTCTATCAGCAAATGCCATTTGCATCGCGCTGGATGTTAGATGTATTGCCTGCGAGCTTTGAGGTCCCATTGACCTTAAATCTGCATTTTCCAAAATATTTAAGATTTGAATGATATGTGTACCTCCAGAACTTGGAGGCGGCATTGATACAATTTTGTATCCCCTGTAGGTTCCTTCAATAGGCTTTCTTTCCTTAACTACATATTGGGCCATATCTTCAGTAGTAATTAAACCACCATGCATTGCTTGAGAATTCGCAATTTTTTTAGCAAGCTTCCCAAAATAAAAACTTTGATTTTTATCAGATGCTATTAACTCTAAAGTCTTAGCAAGATCTTCTTGAATTAAAACTTCTCCCTCTTTTTTTGGAGAACAATCTTCATTTAAAAATATTTTTTTACTCGATTCAAATTTACAAAGCCGATCTTTTTCTGCCTCAAGCGCCTTAGCAAGCCCAGGATAAATTTTGAATCCTTTACGTGCTAGATCAATCGCAGGTTTAACTAAATCACCAAATGGCAAACTTCCATATTTTTTATGAACTTCTACAAGTCCGGCCACCAAACCAGGTACCCCTGATGCTAAACCACCTGTAAGGGATCTATCTGTGTCTTGCGTACCATCTTCATTTAAAAACATCTTACTATGAGCTCTTTGTGGTGCCATTTCACGAAAATCAAAAGCTGTTTTTGTCTTAGATTCAACATGATCGATCATCATAAAACCGCCGCCGCCAATTCCTGTCGAATGTGGCCGCTCGACACTAATTGCGAATGAAGCAGCAATTGCAGCATCAAAAATATTCCCACCTCTATCAATTGCATACTTTGCAGCTTTGGTGGTGCCGACTCCCTGTGTAGAAATCATGAAATTCTTGGCATAAGATTCGTAATCTGTACGACTCTTTCCTTTAACAACACTTGATTGTTTTAGGGGGGATACTAATGCGCATGAAGTCAGCGTTAACAATAAAAAATATTTACTCATATCTACATCCTTATAGAAACATACAAAAATTGTAATGAATTCTAAACTGCCTGACAACAATGGTGTTGAGTAATATTCAACTAGTTTAAATTTAAGACAAATTACTAGTACTCAAAAGGCAGTGATATTTATCTTAATGAGTAGTCCATAAACTCAACGACTTATCAAAATATCAACACCAATCTTGTAGGGCAGTTTATGTGAATTAATTTTCCGGGATAACCCCTATTAATGTCCCATGTTAAAATTACCTTAGGTTTTATTAATGAACCAAAGGGAGATTTATGAGAATTAGTTCTATTTTTTACTCTTCAATAGCTCTACTATTTGTTGGATGCGCTTCTAGTAACAAAGTTCAATATTTAGCAAAAGATACAACTCCATCACAGCAAATTAATAATTTTGCAAATCAAACCTCTGAGATGAGAGTAGATAATATTATTGCTGGCGATCCTAACGAGCAATTCTTAAACGGGAAAACAACAACAAGAGTACATTATTGGATTAATCAATTTACGCAAAATAAAAGGTGGGGCCTTGAAAAACATATTACTCGATCACTTCGTTATAAAACTGCAGTGCAAAGTATTTTGAGACAACACAACCTACCAGATGACTTATTTTATGTAGGTGTAATTGAAAGTGGTTATAATTTTAAGGCCAGATCTCATGCCAATGCAGTGGGATATTGGCAATTTGTGAAAGCTACAGGTAAACGTTATGGCCTGATCATTAATAATAAAGTCGATGAGAGAAAAAACATATACAAATCCAGTATAGCTGCTGCAAAATTTTATCAAGATCTCTATAATATCTTTGGGTCTTGGGAGCTTGCTCTGGCAGGCTATAATGCTGGCGAGTACGGTATTATCAGAAGAATTAGAAAGGCCAATACAAGAGATTTTCACCAGCTCGTTGCCAAAAAAGTTCTTCCACAAGAAACAAGAGATTATATTCCAAAAATTCAGGCCATTCGCTATATCATGAAAAACCTAGACAAATTTAATCTCGCACATCTAAAAGCAAATACAGATCTATTTACTAACGTGAAAGTTGTGACACTTAAAGATAAGTTCTGGCTAAAAGATTTGTCTGAACAGCTAAACGTGCCAGTTTCTACTATTAAAGCTTTAAACAGAGATATACAAATTTCTAGAACTTTAAAACTTAGAAATGGATTTAAAATTTACCTACCATCAAATATTAGTGACAATAAAGTAGCATCACTTCAACCTAGAAAAGCGACAAAGCGTACGGTTGCTACGACTACAAAAACTTTCAAGACCGGTACTCACACAATCAAATCTGGTGATACACTTATAGGGATAGCAAAGAAATACAATACTAAGCTCAGTACTCTTTTACGTTTAAATAATATCAAAATGAGTAATAAAATTTACATAGGCCAAAAGATAAAATTACCTAATTCAAGTAAGCATTATCACAAGGTTCAAAGAGGTGAATATCTGATACAAATTGCTCAAAGGTATAACACAAGTGTTTCTCAGATAAAGAAGATGAATTCATTGAGAAAAGAAGTAATTTATCCGGGTCAAAAACTACTCGTTAAGCTTAATTAGTTTACTTTGTAACGGAAAATGATCTGAAACATTGTTCTTTAATACTTGAGTCTCTATTACTTTGTATTTTGTATTATTAAACCAAATATAGTCTAAACGTCTATCTGGTTTATCAGTAGGAAAAGTAAAAAACTTTTTTTCATTCTTTAACTCATCATCTTTGTCGATGCAGTCTTGATAATTTTTTAACTGGGCCAGTTTTTTACTAGCATCATCTCGATAATTATAATCAACATGATAGTCATCTATAGCCGAGGATGTTTTTGAGTAATAAGGTGGAGAATTAAAATCACCCGCAAAAAAATCAATACTATATTTAACTACAAGCTCCTTAATCAACTCTGATTGTAATGATCTGGCACTGGCCTTAAACGCTTCCAAGTGAACATTACCTATTGTGATAATATCATTACCTACTTCTAATTCGACAATTTGAATATAGCGAAATGGATAGAAATAATTAACCGCCCTATGAACCTCTTTTGGCTTAGGTAAAAAAATTGTTTTATTTGAAATAATTGGATACTTACTTAAAATTCCTGCACCTGCATTAGTAGCGCCGAAATGATCCTTTAATTGCAATAAAGGGAAAGGGACATAAGGAATTTTCCAGGAGTTACTATAAGCAAGATTGTAATCAAGTTCATGCCCTATACTATGTAGTTGATCAATGTAGTGGGATTTTTTGCATTTAAAATCTAATTCTTGTAAAAAAACAATATCAGGCCCTTGGTCTTTTAAAAGTTTTTGAGCTTTTATAATAGCATTATCAAAATGCGGCTTACTTTTTTGATAATAATTAACACCGGCCGATCCGATACCGTATCCATAAGAAAAATTCCAAGTGAGAACTTTTATCTCGTCACAAGCAAGTTTTCTCGTTTTATTATAAAATGGATCATAATTAACTTTTATCATTAGGAATTCATTTTGAGATTAATTATTTATTTAATTATTTTTACATTAATCAGCTCTAAAGTATATGCAAACTTCAATTTAAATGGTGCTCCCTTAGCAGAAAATAGAATAAATTTAACACCACAAGACTTTAAAATTAGTATCGAATCACAGAAAAAGATGAAAGTTAATATCGACCCTAATTCAATTCACTGGGTCCGTTATAATAAAAATCTACTGATCCCTAGGATCAAAATTGATCTATTCATAGAGTCTAATAAATCAGACTCTATTTTTGTAGAATATAAAAAAGAGATTTTTCATTTAGAAAAAAATGGTAGACAGTTTTCCTCAGAACTCTTTTACTCTCCGTTCGAAAACAGTCCCTTAAATATCTATAACGACAAAAAAGTGATTGGGAAAGTTCAAATCTCGATGAACAAAAAGTATAACCATTTAATTGATTACACTTGTTCACGTAATAATATCAAAATCGATGGGTTAGAAAACTATTTTATCAGTCTCGGTTGTAATACTAAAAGAATTGGTGAATTTGGAAAAGAAAAACCACTTCTTACTGTTAACTGGATCACTCCAAATTTGATCATTAAAAACACAGATATAAATCACGGAACTGCAGTTTTTACAAAAGGTGCTCCAATAGAAATTAGTGCCATTGATAAACGCACTAATAAACTCGTCAATTTTAGAATTACAAGTCGAATCCCAAAAAGACTACACCGACTATTTACGGCCTATGGGTTTGGACCTTACGCCTTGGAAACTGCAAGTAATAAAGATGATCAATTTGAAGATTATTACTCTCCAGCTGCGCCTGCATTGTTTTTCTATACAAATTATAAAATCTCAGAAGAAACATCGATTAGAGGTTTTAACGCATTAGTTTTTGATAAGTCTGTATTTAATAATGCGGGAGCGTACCTCGGTTCAGACTTCGGCTTTAGCCTAGATAATAAATTATACTTCACAACACTACTTGGAGTTCAGCATCTTTTTTTCAAATTTGATAATGACACCACTGAAGTTAGTGAGTTTATAGTTCCACAGGGTATTGAGTTCATGTATCGACACGCCTTTGATATACCAAATTATATTATATCTGGAGGTGGCTTTTTAAGTCCTTCTGAGTCTTTTGACTATCAAAACATATGGATAAGATGGGGTAAAAATTATTTTTGGGAACTTAACTATATATATTGGGCCAATGATAATTTAAGTGCAAAAATGTGGGGGCTTTCAGTAGGTTTTCCATTTAAAGGTTTTTTATAAGACTAGTCACGCATCTTTATGAGTTTTTTTTATAGACACAAATACCCCTATAAAAATTAAGGCACCGCAAACTACCATTTTAGTAGTTATCGCTTCATTTAAGAAAATATAACCTATAAAACCTGCCACCAAGGGCTGAAGATAAATAAAAAGTGCAACACTACCAGATGATACATTTTTTAAAGACCAATTATTTAACAAATACGTTAGCAAAGTAGCACCGAAAATTGAGAATCCCGCACAACTATAAAAAGTAGTTGAAAACTCAGATAAATCTATTGCCCCTAATTTATCTATATTAAATAGACTCATGCAGAGTCCACTAATAATAAACATCCAAGTAGTTGACCAAAAATTGTCGTAAGTCATGAAAAACTTTTTCCCATAACTCAAATACATTGCGAAACATAATGCCCCTGCAAAAACTAATAAATCTCCCCATAAGGTTTGAGAACCAAAACTAAGTCCCGATAGATCTCGCATAAAAATCACACCAAAAAATGCGAGCAAAATACCAATGAGTTTGTTCCCTGTTAATTGTTCTTGCTTGCGAAGAACGACGATCAAAAGCGTTAAGATTGGGATCATTGTTATTAAAATTGCAGAATTTATTGAGCTCGTGTAACGAAGCCCAAATAAAAATAGGCCTTGGCCTAATGCCATTCCTAATATTGATAAAGGAAAAACTTGTAGTAAAAAATCTTTTGTGATGGGTGGATGCTTTTTTCTAAATACAATAGACAAAACAAACATCCCAAGTCCTGCAAGCAAGAACCTTATATTAGACCATAAAAATGGATCCATTTTATCTACTATAACTTTGCTTGCTGAAAAATTTATACCAAAAAGAACTTGAATAAAGATAAGAACAAAATATACAACAATAAGCCTCAAAACTTTCCTAATGCCCTAAAATATTTATTTTCCAACTATTAAGCGTACCTGTATTACTATTTTTACCATCTATGACTTTTAGTGTCCATGTTCCTTGAGCATTCTCACCATAAAAAGCATTAGTTAACAATCGAGTATTGAGATCCTCATCACCATCAAGCAGTAAAGAATTATTAATATTGAGTAAAATACTCTTGGTGTTTTTTGGACTTGTTAATTCAATTCCTAACTCTCCACTAGCAGCGTGATCAATATTAACTTCAATTTGTACTGCCTCAATAGTTAAATCATCTGTAATATTCATAGTTGTTGATCTTCCAGAAGAAGAATTATCAGGAATGGAAAGATTTAATATCCCACTATAATAATCAGGATCATCAAAATCAGGATTTGTTTCTTTGAAAGTCCCAAGAGAGGAAGAATAGCCCTCGGCCATTGAAACCGCAGCATCTGCATTAACTAAACCAAAGCCGTAAAAATTACTAAAAGAATAGCCTGCATCGTTTTCGATCCACCCTTGCTCATAAGTATGATTTGTCAGACCTAAATCAGTGCAACTCTCATAAACTTCACTCGGATGTAGCTCCTGCCAATCATTAACAAAAGCTGGATCAACTTTAGTTGATGTTGATGCTAAAATATGTTTGATATCTCTTGCACTAAGAGCTGGATTTGCCTCTTTAATCAAAGCGATAACTCCTGAAACTGAAGGAGCAGAAGCACTAGTTCCATTCATCGTTGATGTATAATGGCATTGCGTATTTTTAGGATGTCCATATTCAAATTCATTAGTTTGAACTGAATTTGATTTAGAATATCCCTTAAAACAAGTTGGTAAGTCTGTAGTCATTATGGCGGGTGCAGATGAACCTGTATCTCCTCCAGTGCCAACCACCCACAAGTTTGAACCTGCATTTGAATAAAACGCCTTCTTACCATCAGCATCTACTGCTCCTACTACCATCATAAATGGCGATTCATGCTCAAGAGGGATATTTGCATTATGAGAAACACAAGTACTTTCAGAAACTTGTATAAACTCATTACCAGAAGATTTAACGTATATTTTTTTATCGTTTAAAAAACCATCTTTTATTAAATCTAAATAATCTTCGTCTGATCGAGTGTCATGATAATAAGTTTCACCATAGCTATAATTATAAATATCAAAATCACCATCGGCCTGATCCATCAAAATACTTGCGCTTTGGGGTGATGACAAAAATTGATAACCTGCAAATTTAGCTTTTGGAGCAATTCCGATTGATCCCCTATTATTCCAACCTGTCGCCAAAATAATTCCAGCAACCGCTGTACCATGAGCTGTAGTTGGTGTAGGAGTACCATAATAAGGTGATGAACTTGTATAATTTTTGTGAAGGTCGTCTAAAGCATTTAAATATAGATCATCGTGATTAATCTCTACACCGGAATCACTAATAACGACCCTAACACCGTTACCCGTATAACCTTTTTGAAAAGCTCCATATACATTAACATCAACACCACTAGTTCCTGCGCTATTGGAAAATGCTTTTTGCCCTGTATTGGTTAAATGCCAAGCATACTTTCTTAATGGGTCACCATTAACACCTATAGAAAAATCTTCTGAATCAATATCACTACCAATTCCAACTTTGATTGCTCTTATTTTAATATCTTCATGTATCCCATTGTCTTGAGGTTCTCCTGTTAACTCTCCTGTAGATGAGTTTATAGAAAGCCAGCTAGGGGCCCCTTGTAATTGAAATGTATAGCCACTAGAAACATCCGAATTAAAAAGTTCCTTCCCATCATAAGATAAATCAAAGCCTTGTTTCATAACAATATCTGCATCATAAGAAATAGGCGCCTGTGGTGAATAAGTTGAGTCTTTAGGTTTCTTAGTTTCTTGAACAACTTCTTGACCACAAGAACTAATAAAAATGAATAAAATAATCTGCAGGATCTTCAATTTAAACCTTTTTTAAAACTAATAACTTTTCGGATAATCTAATAGTTAGCATTAATTTTAATAGGAAAAATTTTCCTTTGAAATTTCAATAAGTTGCAAAGTATACAAAATACCTATTAGTTGGCAGGTGTCAGTATTTTGGGCCGATTTAAATTTAAAGAATATCTAATTTATTGAGGATATTATGCTTTTTTACAGCATAAACGTCTTGATCATAGCGAACCCAACGAACTTTTTCTAAGTCTCGTCTAACTTCTTTTTCCTTATCATTAATTGCTTTTTGAATTTCTAATTCTCGTGCCTCATTGATTTTTTTAAGCTCTTTGGTATTATTCTCAACTGCAGTTCTATGAACCTCATGATTTTTCCTAAGAGCTTCGAATTGATCTATCAATTTTTTTGTTTCTGTTGCGGCTTTTACAAGTCTTGGCATAGTTTATTATCGGAAGACCAACCAAAAAACTTTAATCAACTTTTTTGTTAAGTGCCTGATAGTCCATAAAGTGCTGAAAAAAGTGATTAAAATGATACTCAGTTGTCGTTCTAATAAACTTTAGTAAAATTGGATGCTTCTCACATTTTCTTAATATTTCTAAATATGAAGTTTTCGCAAAAGAACTGAATTTTTTAGAAAGATACATCAATTGTATTTGTTTTAGATTTTTTTTATTAAAATCTAATATTTCTCTATCAAGTCTAAATCCTTTTTTCTCATTTAGATAATAAACAAAAATATACCGAATTCTTAAAATCGCTTCTGCTATCATTTCTTTGAGTTTTTTTTCCTCAACATCTAGCCCAATTAATTTATAAACCTGTAATAAATAAGAAGAATCACTTAGCTTTTGAAACTCAGATTGAATATGTATATGATGAAATAAATCATATAAATTTCTTTCAAAAGTAATTTTATAAATAAATTTTGAAACGAAGGGATTCTCAATAAGTGTTGAAATTTCTTTTAATTGGTCTTCAGAAAATTTTTCTCTTAATAAGTTTTTATACTTAGCTTCATAACTGCTAGGCTTAACATCTTTTAAGTATTCTTTATAAGGAATCAGATCTACTAAATCAAATTTAATGCTTTTATCTGGAGGCAGTTTCATGCCAGCAGACTTCATTTTTAATAACTCTTCACTAAAGCCAAGCTTCGAAAAAATAGCATCATCTATTTTCTCTTGCCCAAAAGCGGTGTCAAAGCAAACAATAGAGAAAAAGAAAGTAATAATAAATTTCATTAAAACTTAATACTTCCTGGCGTTCTATGAAACGGGATAACGTCTCTGATATTACTCATACCAGTGATATACATAACAGCTCTTTCAAAGCCAAGACCGAATCCTGAATGTGGAACAGTACCAAATCTTCGAAGGTCAAGATACCAATCATAAAGGTCCTGATCTAATCCCATTTCAGTAATTCTATTTTGAAGTTTTTCAAAATCATCTTCTCTTTGAGAACCACCAATAATCTCCCCTATTCCTGGGACAAGGATATCCATTGCTCTGACAGTTTTTCCATCGCTATTCTGTTTCATATAAAAAGCTTTCACATCCTTTGGATAATCTGTAACAATCACAGGCCCTTTAAAATGCTCATCTGTTAGAAACTTTTCATGCTCAGTTTGCAGCTCTTTACCCCACTCAGTGGAAAACTCAAATTTCTTACCACTTTTATTTAATATTTCTATTGCTTCAGTATAAGTAATTTTTTTAAAGTCGTTATCCATTACTGATTCAAGTTTTGCGATTAAACCTTTTTCAAAATGCTTTTCTAAAAATACAAGCTCTGAATGACAATGATTAAAGGCATGCTTGATCATATACTGAATATAACTTGCACCTAGTTCAGCAACTTCCTCTAGGTCTGCAAAGGCAACTTCAGGCTCAATCATCCAAAACTCTGATAAATGTCTAGTCGTATTAGAGTTTTCAGACCTAAAAGTCGGGCCAAATGTATAAACACTGCCCATAGAGCATGCAAAGGCCTCTGCTTCTAATTGCCCTGTAACACATAAAAACGATTCCTGACCAAAATAATCACGAGACCAATCTATCTTTTTACCCGCAGGAATTGAATCGAAGTCAACTGTTGAAACACGAAACATTTCTCCAGCTCCCTCAGCATCCATTGCAGTTAAAATAGGAGTGTTTACATAGTAAAAACCTTGGTCACTAAAAAACTTATGAGTTGCTTGAGCCAGTTCATGCCTTATTCTAAATACTGCTGAAAAGGTATTCGTTCTTGGACGAAGATGAGCAATATCTCTTAAAAACTCTAGAGATGTCCCCTTTTTTTGCAAAGGATAATCAGCTGGAGTTTTGCCTAAGATTTCAACACTAGAAGCTTGTAATTCGATTGCTTGTTTTCCCTGAGAAGCAACAACCTGCCCATGCACTGAAAAAGCAGAACCTATTAAGCATTTTGAAAACTCATCATAACCATCAAGATTATTATCAGCGATTATCTGAAGGTTTTCTTGAGTTGATCCATCATTCAGAACAATAAAACAAAAACTTTTAGATTGACGTAAACTACGTATCCAACCTTTTACAAGAACTTGTTCTTCAACTGGTTTCGTTTCTAATAATTTCTTTATTGTAATTCTTTTCATTCAAACTCCTAAATCGGATTTAATTTGTAATGCTTGTTCTTTTTCTAATCTTGCTCCATATTGCATAATTAATACTGAGCAAGCTTTAATAGCTAATTCAAGTTTTTTGACATCAGTATAATCTTTGCTTATTCCATACAAAAATGCACCTGCGAACAAATCTCCGGCACCATTAGTATCAAGTGGCCTAAGTGGATTTGCATCAACATGAACTAATTCACTTCCATTCCAATAAGTCGCACCCTTTTCGCCTTGGGTAACTACAAATGTTTGTGAATATTTTTTTAACTCTTCAAAGCAAAACTGTAAGTCATCATTTTGCACAAAGCCTTGCGCTTCTTGCGTATTAGCGAATAATAGGTCTATCGGGCTATCGCCTATCAATTTTAAAAAATTATCTTTAAAATAAGTCACCATATTAAGATCACTCAAAGTTATCGCCACCTTAATTTGATTTTTTCGTGCAAATTCAATGGCCTCTTTTGCGGCTACCATTCCTGTCTCACTTGCTACCAAATATCCTTCGACATAAAGCCACTTAGCTTTTTTAAGCTCATCATAATTTAAACATTCAGAAGAAAAAGTCTGAGTGATACCCAAAAAAGTATTCATTGATCTTTCACCATCATCAGAGACAAAAACCATACACTTTCCGGTGGTCCCCTCTGGTAGTGATGTTGAATGATTATTAGTTTTTACTCCATTGTTTTCCATATCATCTAAATAAAAATGACCAAAATCATCATTTGCAACTTTACATGAGTAAAATGAATTTCCACCAAATTGAGAAATAGCTATCGCAGTATTCGCCGCACTACCACCACAGCTTTTATTGGCATTAATGTTATCCAAAGCTAATAATAATTCTGACTGGCGCTGTTCATCAACAAGAGTCATCAAACCTTTTTCAACACCTTGCGAAACTAAAAAATCGTCAGTAATTTTATACTCAATATCAACAAGAGCATTACCAATTCCATAAACATCGTACATTATTTTTTCCTTTTAAAACAAGACAGCATAATAAACGAATATTTCACGAATTAAAAGTAAATATCATACCTGGTAGACTTTCCAAGAATACTCCCTTGAGGATTTTCTCGTATCGGTGGAGCTTTTATTGATCTTTTTACTACAAGCCTTTTTATGGCCATTGATAATAAATGATCAAAAACTTTATCGTCCTTTTCAGTTGAACACTCAAGTGCTCTTAGAATCTGCATCTCCTTTTTAGGAGCGGCTTTAACATTAAAGTTATCATACATTGGATCATAATAAACAACATCAAATTTTTTATTGCATTCATAGACATCTGAAAAATGAAAATCAATTCCTTCAATTGGATTTAAGCTCAAAGCATTCTTAATTAATAATGCTGGGATAGGATGACGCTCAAAAACCGTTATATTTTTAACTCCGATTGATTTTATCAATAAAGTATCAGCTAAAAAGCCGCCCGTTGCATCTAAGACCGACTCAATATTATTACCAGGTTTTATCCCTAAAGCTCTGGCCATAGGGTCTTTATATTTGGATCGCTTAACAAATGTCTTTTGATGATAACGATAACTCTTATTTATATCTATAAACAAAGGTGATAGGCCGTCGGCTTGATAGCTAATCTTCTCGCCTTCAATGATTATTTTTCCTGTTAAATCACGACTCAAAGAACTAGTAATATGGCCATAATCACTAAATTTTTCTTTAAATTCTTCAAGAGATATTTCAGAATCATTTTCAAAAATTTGCATACTGCACAATACCCCAAATAACCAAAAAGTCTACTGCCAGATTTAAGCTTTTATGATATGAAAAAAGTAAATTTACTAAAAAGGTTATTAAAGTATGACAAGTAAAAGAGAATTCTACCCTTTCTATATCGGTCCAAACGAAGATGATATCAATCAAATGCTCCAAAAAATTGGTAAAAATAGTCTTGATCAAGTATTTGATCACTTACCAACTGATGTTTTATTTACCGACTTTAATTTTGATCAACATCTAGAACGAGAGGAACTTCAATCCCACTTAAAAGATATTGCTAGTAAAAACAAGCAAAACACGAGTTTTCTTGGAGATGGTCTTTTTCAATACAAACAAATGCCAGTTGTTGCAGAAGTTTGTAATATAAGGGGCCTTACAACCGCCTATACACCTTATCAGCCGGAGAGAAGTCAAGGAACTCTCCAAACATTGTGGATATACCAAAACCTTCTTGCAAAAATCACTGGATTTAGGGCCATCAATGCATCATTGTATGAAAGATCTACCTGTCTATATGAAGCATTAAATTGCGCTGTAAGAATACATAGAAAATCTAATAAAGTACTTGTTTCATCTGCTATATTTCCTGGAGATATTGAAGTGCTTGAAACACTTAAACAGGATACAAACTTACAAATTGATTTTATAGAAATTAATCACAAAACTGGGAAGCTGGATAAAGAGCTTTTAACAAAAAAACTGCAACAAAATACTTACGCCGGTGTAGCGATCCCTCATATAAATAGCTTTGGTGTCATCGAAGATATTGATGAGCTCACAACAATTATTAATAATGCTTCTGCACTAGTTATTGCAATTGCTGAAATTACTGCTCTTCCGAACAGTGGTTTAAAAGAGC
>CATLVU010000029.1 GCA_950061135.1 uncultured Oligoflexia bacterium | reverse complement strand
TATTATAATTTAAAAATAAAGCCTTTTCATTAATTGTATACCTAGGAAAAAATTCTAAAATATTCTCCTGAATTTGAACAACAGTAACATAACCGGTTAAACTTTTTTCGCTGGTTGAAGAGTTCTTTAAATTAAAATAAAGTTGTATCGAGTCATTCTCTGTTTTGATGTAAGGAGAATCAATTTCAAGAACTTTTAAAGATCTTAAGTCTTTCATAGAAAGAGGAGATGTCATTAAAGCAAGTAGCTCATTATGGGTAGTGCTACCACCAAAAGAAACCCGTTTTTCAAGAGATGCGTTCCTTTGATTCAAAATAAGATTTTTCTTTTCAAGTTGCCTGATTTCTTCTTTTAAAAGGACAAATGAAGTATTTTCCATATTTTGGAAATCAGCCAATTGCATTTTATTAAAGTAGCTGTAACCTAGCGCCGCTAATAATATAAATAAAATAATTAAAGGGACAATTGCTACTGTTAAATTTAATAATGATTTATTTAATTGTAAAAACTTGGGTTTATTTGGGCCATAAAGAATGATACTTAATTTTTCAGTATATTTTGATTTCATATCAGATTGCTTTCCAATTTTCTTTAATGATTTTCCAATTATAATTGCTATCTAACGATAAAATAAGAGTTTTTTCACCAATATCATTAATAAATTTTGATTGATAATCTTGTTTGATTCTTACTACTGCGTAATTATTATGAAAAAGAATTGTTTTGTTACTAAAGTTAATTATGGGTTTATCTTTTTTTCTAAAAATTCTTCTTTTATAATTTCTGTATTGATAATAATTACCTTTTCTAGCATTTGAAAAAGATTTTGAGTAATGTTCGATATAAGTCTCAAAGTCTTTTTCTTGCCAGGCCATTGCCCAGTTATCGACAAATTGTATTAATTCTTGGCGTTTATTGTGCCAGTTCTCTTTGGGTAAGTAGTATTTATCTTGCACAATAATGACTGGAGTATTCTTCAGTTTTGTATATTGGTGTAAATCATTAAACTCTTTTTGTCTCAGAACTACACAACCTCTAGAGTCTAGGCCTTTTTCTATTCTGCTATCATCATCTGTAGAATGGATCCAGATGCCACTTCCTTGTCTATTTAACATTTTATCAATTGCATTGGGATAGTTTAAAGTTAAAGCTCCTGGGCCATAGATTTCTCCCGTTTTCCCGTAGCTTTTGATTAAATTTTCTGCATCTCTAAATTGAAGAATATTATAAATACCTTCAGGTGTTTTCTTATCACCTTCTTTTAATTTTAGGCCTGTTATTTTTCCTGTAGCGACTTGATATTTTTTTACTAATTCAGGTAGTCCTTGATTATTTTTGTACAGATATAACTGATGGGTGGATTTCTCAACTATAATTGCATAGGGAGAAAATTCATCATCTAACTGAACAATATATGGCGAAATAAATTTAGCCGAAATGGCAGTACACGGGATAAGAAGTATAAAGAGTATGTATCGTGATAGCATTTACCTGAGCCTTTTGCTTTGCTTTTTCTTTTTTTCTATAAATAAAGATAGCTTTTTCCCGTCTATTTTTCAATCTATGTCTTTGTTATTATATAGGTAATGAAAGATAATAAAAAAAATGAATTTGAAGAATTTGACCCTAAGAAAGATGAAGCAACTTCTGTTGATAGTGCCCTTAACGAAATTTTCTTAGACGGAAGCTCAGCAGAAAGCCTTAGCTTAATAGAGGGAGAAAGTGAGGATATTGCTGAAGTTAGTACCTCGCAGGACTTTAATGAGATAGAGCTTGATGGTGAAGATGATTCAGTTGAGTTAGAAGTATTAGATACAGAAAAAGAAGATACACAAAGCGTAAACATTCCACCTACTGAAGATTCTTTCGGGGAAATAGAGTTAGCAGCAGAAGAAGTTCCGGTTCAGGATGAAACTCCGATCGAAGATAACGAGGAGGATCTGAGTCTTTTAGATGACGATAATGATTTACCAGAGAGTTCATTGGAAGAACTAGAAGATGATCTAGGACAATTAGATGAATCGGAATTGGATCTTGATTCTAGTTTAATTTTAGATGACGGTGCAAGCTTACTTGCAGAACTTAATGATTCAAGTGAGGAAGTTTTAGATGAGAATGATAGTCTCGAAAACAACGAAGACGATTTATTAAGTTTGAGTGATGAAGAGGGCGATGACTTATTGATGGATTCGGATTCATTAGATGGGGAAGACTTTTTAGTTAGTGATGAACCTGAAATAGATACAGAAGAAGAAAAGCATTCATTAAGCTTGGTTGATTCAGAAGAGGGTCTTGACTATGAAGATCTTCCTGATGCTGATGTTGAGTTTGAAACATCCCCTGAGATTGAGGGAGAGTCTGAATTTTTAGATGCCACGAGTCCTTCATTTGAGTTTACAAGTCTTCATAAACTTGAAGAAATAGAAAGCGAAAAAGAAAAAAGATTAGAATTATCAGATGATGCTAAGAAAAAATTAGAAGAAATTGATGAGATGATGAGAAGTGAAGTAACTCAAAACAATATAGCTGTAGAGGCTGATGATTCATCTTTAAATTTAACAGAAGAAATAGAACCGGTTAGAGTCGAGAGTGTGCCGGAAATAAAGACTGCCAGTCCCGAACTTTCTGTCGTGAGTGAAACAAAAATTACACAAGAAAGTAATTTCGGGGAAGGGTTAACTCAAGATTATCAAGATCTTAAAGTATACTATCAGCAAGAATTACAGAAAATGTCACAAACTATCAAAATGTTAAGAGAGGATAGGGATCAGTTAGAGAGATCACTTATGAGTTTTGAAGACAGAAAGTCTTATGAGAAACGTGAAGTGATCAACTTGAAAGCAGAGTTAGAAGATAAAAATATCGAATTTGAAGTACTTGAGAATAAATACTCAAAGCTATTTGAGGACCTAAAAACACAGGTCGAGATTTTAAGTGACAAGAAAAGTTATCTTGAAGTGAAAAATAGGCAATTAGAGAAAGAGGTCGAGGATTCACAGCGCCAACAACGAGTGGATAATAATCAAGTTAGAAAACGAGAAAAAGAACTAGAGGAAATGCTAAGTCTTTTAAAGCAAGATACAGAAGTTCAATTACGAAATCGTGATCATAAGATTTTAAACCTACAAAGAAAAATTGATACTTTAGAGTTTGATATTGAGAATGCAAGTTTAAAAGAACGAAAAGTGATTTCAACAAATAGAGACTTAGAAGAGAAAATGAATAATTTGATATCGACTTTACGTGAAGCTTTGGGTGATGCAAAGTCTAACCAGTATCATGAGAGATCAAGCAGAATAAAGAAAAGTCTAGATGTGTAATGAAGGCTTATTGTTTAAATTTATCTCCTACAGATGAAGACCTTTTAGAAATATTTTTCCAAGATAAAAAAAAAGAAGTAGATATTGTAACCGCTCGTTCGTCTGCAGAACTTCAAAAAAAAGCACTGAACGAGAAAGGAGTCATAAGCTTTTTTTGCTGCATAGATGAGAAGGTAAGCCTAGATGCACTTGAAGAGTTCTTATCCAAGTATGTAAATGATAATATTCATATTATTTTAAAAGAACAAAATTTTGAGCAATTGTTTTTATGCCATCGCTATAATGTACTATATGTTTTTGAGAATAGGCTAGATAAAGCGAGTTTGGAAGCAGCTTTTATGAAGGCTGAGTTTTATACAAATACTCCTGAAGTTTTAGATATGCCGTTGAATGTTACGAGTTTGTTTGCAAGAGCAATAAAAATTAAAACTCCTCAAGAACTTTTTTTCTCTTTGAATCGATACCTCTCTTCCATCAAATCAGTTAAGAAGTTTTCTTATCTAATAGAATGTCTAGGTGACATAAAAAATCTTGGAGAAAAACTTGATCCCAAGCTTCAAGAAAAAATTTTAGAACAAGAGTGGAGCAAAAAATATATTCGGGATATGAAAACACTTGAGAAGGGGCAGACAGCTAAGGTTATAATTGCAACTTGGATACATGAAGATGGTAAGGAATTATTATATCTTGAAATTGAAAACGAAGCACTCGGTAAGGTATTAAATAGTTTTTTCTTTAATTATTTAGAAAGTGTACTGATATATAGAAATAACAAAATAAAAGAAACAAAACTTCAGGAACTTGTAAATCTAGATGAAGTAACAGGTGTTTTTAACTCAAGAAAGTTAATGGAAGATTTAAAGTTTCAAATATATAAGCACAAGTTAAAACAAGAAAAGTTCTGTGTTTTATTTATCGATATAGATCATTTTAAACAAGTTAATGATTCTTATGGCCATCTTGCTGGTAGTAAACTTTTGGTTGAGCTGGCAGACTTTTTAAAAAAGCAGTTAAGGGAAGGAGATTCCGTCTATCGCTATGGTGGGGATGAATTTGTTGTTATCATGCCGTATTTGGGGACTTCAGTCGTAAGCAATATCGCAGAGAGAGTATTAAAGAATATTAAGGATTATGTCTTTAGTATTTCTAAAGACGAGAAATATAGAATGTCAGTTTCCATTGGGATTTCTGAATATCCAACAGATGCATTATCTGAAAAAGAAATTATTAAATTTGCAGATGAAATGATGTATAAATCTAAAAAGTCAGGTCGAGGAAAGGTTTTCTATTTAAACAAGGAATAAAGTTGTTAGTTTTAGTTTTAAGTGATTTTCATGTAGGTAAGGGAAGGTTTTTAGATGATGGGGCTTCAAACCTCCTAGAGGACTTTGAAGAGGATGAAAGATTTTTCGAGTTTTTAGATTTCTATTCATCAGGTACTCATTATTTTTCAGACGTCACACTTGTTTTAAATGGCGATATCTTTAATTTTATTCAGATGGATGTTAAAGGGAAGTTTCATCACTATCACACTGAAGAAGATATTATTTCGATGTTAGATGAAATTATTAAAGGACATCCACTTTTTGTAGAAGCTTTAAAAAAGTTCGCATCAAGGCCTAATAAGCATATCAGTTTTGTAATAGGAAATCATGACTTGGGAATGGTTTTTAAAGGGGCCCAAGCAAGATTAAATAAAGCGGTAGGACGAGATATCAACTTTACACATAATTTTGATCAGTTTGGTGTATGGGTTGAACACGGACACCGTTTTGAAGCAATTAATACTGTTCCAAGAAAACAATCAATTATTTTAGGGCCTGAAGGTAAAGAGATTGTTAACTACCCATGGGCTTCACTTTTTTGTATTTACTTACTGCCTAAACTTAAAGATATGCGGCCATACATTGATAAAGTTCGACCATTATCAGCTTATGTGAAATGGTTAATTTTTAATGATATAAAGTTTGCCTTTTATCTGTGTTGGGCGGTGATCACTTATTGTATACGAACTCAATTTAAACCCTATGGGAAATACAATAAAAACTTTAAAATATCGCTCAAACAAGTTTTAAACATTGCTATTCATCCTACGTTTGAAAAAAATGCACAAAAAGTTCTTAAAAGGCGTAAAGATCTTAATGTCGTAATTATGGGACATACTCATGTCACTGAGTGGAGAAAGTTTAAAGATGGCCGTTTATATTTTAATACTGGTACTTG
This sequence comes from uncultured Oligoflexia bacterium, assembly GCA_950061135.1. Classification (GTDB taxonomy): domain Bacteria; phylum Bdellovibrionota; class Bacteriovoracia; order Bacteriovoracales; family Bacteriovoracaceae; genus CATLVU01. The sequence goes on along the minus strand of CATLVU010000029.1, from coordinate 22,263 downwards.
GAATGAAGTTCCTTCAGTAGACGCGGCAATGCATAAGTCGGTGATGAATCTAACTTATGTTGCAATTGACGTTAATGAAAAAAATCATGAAGTTAAAAAAGCTCTATTGAATGTTTGGAAAGGAAAATGGCGACCATACAGAGAAGAGGTTGTGGCCAATTGTTTAATCTAGAAAACGAGATATTTAGTTGATTGCATTATTTCGATATTTTATTTTTATAGTTTTGCTTTTTTTAAGTCTTGGGATCATAACGCCATTGGCACTTCTGCGGCCAATGAATAATAAAAACTCATTTGTTTTTTTTAAGGTTTTTGCTTTTCTGTGTCGTTATTTATGTGGTGTGAGGTTAAATATTGAAGGTCGTGATATTGTAGAAAAGAATAGGCCTTCAGTTGTTGTGGGTAATCATCAACATAATTTTGATGTTTTAACCGCTAGAGCTATTTTTACTCAACATACAGTAGTGCTCGGAAAATATGAGCTTGGTTATATTCCCATCTTTGGACAAATATATACTCTGTGTGGAAATATTTTAGTTCAAAGGGGAAAACATAAAAAAGCGATGGAGTCTATGGCCTCTTTGGAGAAAAAAATTATTCAAAAAGGTTTGAGTGTGCTTATTTTTCCTGAAGGGCATCGTAATTCAAAAAAAGAGATGCTACCTTTTAAAAAAGGTGCTTTTTATACAGCTATCAATACTCAAATTCCCATAATTCCTTTTTCTGTTTCACAGTTTGTACAATATGATGTTTTGAATAAATTGGGCCTAGTGGATATTTATATTCGTATTCATGAACCAATAAATACAAAGGGTAAAACTCATAGAGATATAATCGATATAATGAAAAAAACAAGAAGTGTTATTGAAGATGGCGTAAAAGAGCTAAATCAAAAATATGATTGAAAATTAAGAAAGGGAAGAATTACTCTTCCCTTGTTCAGTTGGTTTATTTTTTTGTTGTAGCTTTCTTCGTAGCTTTTTTTGTTGCTTTTTTAGCAACCTTTTTTGTAGCTTTCTTCTTTGTTGCTTTTTTTGCAACTTTCTTTTTAGTCGCTTTTTTCTTTGTTGTTTTCTTTTTTGTAGTCGTTGTAGGAACTAATTTTTCTAGTTTGTTTTGTATCTTATTAAGTTCTTTTTTCTGCTCATTTACAAAAGACTTGGCTTTTTTGATTTCAGAATTGATTACTTTCTCAATCTTTTTCTCTAAATCTTTTGCTTCTTTTTTGATTTTGCTTTTTACTTTATTTAAGTCCTTATCAACTGCTTTATTAATATCTTTTTGCGCAGCTTGTGCAAGTTTTAATACAGACTTTTGAAGCTCATTAATATCTTTGTCTTTTACAAAGCTATCAACATTCTTTTTTAATTTTTTCCATGAATCAAGTAGTTGTTTTTTGTTAAGGCTCATTTTTATCTCCTGTGTAAAGTTGCTTACTCTTACTTATTGGTATTCTGTATCCAAAACCAAAGCTTTTCACACTTACCTTGAGAATTGGACAAAATTGTCCACGTTTATATTCACTATTTTGATATAAATTGAGAACTTTTTCAACGTCTTCTTGGTTAAAACCTTTGTTTATTAAGTCCTCTTCTGAATATCTATAGTTAAGAATACCTTCTAAAATAGCATCAAGAATTTTGTAGTGGGGAATGCTTTTGGTATCAACGGTGCTCGATTTTTGAACTGATATAGGCTCTTGAGAGATAATTTCTGGTGGAATTAGGTCGTTGAATTTCTTATTTATAAATTTAGCGACCTCATAAATCTCAGTCTTGTATAAGTCTCCCAAAAGGCTTATTGAGCCGACACTGTCTCCATAAATTGTTGAGTATCCGATTGCAATTTCTGATTTATTAGAAGTATTTAAGGCCATTGAGTTAAATTGATTTGTTCTGGTATAGAGCACTAAGCTTCTAAGTCTTGCTTGTAAAGAGTTCTCTGAATATTCAGATAAACGATCAGAGAAATGTTGATTATATAAGTTTAATGCTGTCGAGTTTAAAAATTTTATTGGGATATTCACCATTGGAACTTTTAAGTTACTACACAACTGCTTTGCTAGTTCATAATGTTTTTGTGGTGTTTTTTGTCCAGGCATAAAAAGAACTTCAACGTCCTGTTTTTCTTTTAAAGAGAGCACGAGTATTGTAAGGGCTAGACTTGAATCTATTCCTCCTGATAGGGCAATTGAGAACTTTTTAATTTGATTTTTTTGAGCATAGTCTTGAATACCAAGAGTAAGTGCTTGTAGGATTTCCATACATTGATCATCACTAAGAGGTTCAAGAGTTGGCGGGGTTGTACTTAGCTCTAGTCTGGAATTAAATAATCCTTCCCAAGTTTGAGATGTATCTTGTTTCTTTATTTCTGTATACGGGCCATTCTCGGATGAATATTCCCATTGGATAAGATCGGTTGTGAAGCGTTTAGCCTCTACAAGTACTTTATCACCATCAATAACAAAACTTCCTCCATCAAAAATAACTTCATCTTCTGCACCCACGCGGTTAGAGTAGGCAAAAGGACAATTGAGAAGATGAGAAATTTCCTTGGCCCTATTTACCCTCTTTTGATGTTTATTAATATGAAAAGGGCTTCCACTGAGATTAACAGTTAGATCAAGCTTTCCTTTTGGAAGTTTTTTCTTCTTTTCCATTAAGTCGTGGACAGGATCCCATTCATGGAAAGATGAGGCCCACATATCCTCACAAATTAAAATTCCAACTTTCTTTCCAAAAAATTCACCGATGAAAGAATCTGTTCCTCTTTTAAAGTATTTTTTCTCATCAAAAATATCATAATTAGGAAGTAATTGTTTGGTGTAGATATCATCAAGCTTTTTACCAAGTCCAACTTGATAGACTACATTTTGAATAGAAATTGGGAGTGATCTTTCATTTAAATTATACTTTATTCCACCAATGAGCAGACAACATTTTTCTTGATCAATAAGTTTAGGGAGCTTGGATGTCAGTCTTTCAAGTAATCGATGATATTTATCAATAAAAGGTTTTTGTAAACAAAGGTCTTGAAGTGGATAGCCTGTTAAAAAAAGTTCTGGGAAAATATGAAGCCCATGAGATTCTTTGTTTAGATTTGAGTATAAATACTCTTCAATACCTTTAAAATCTGCGATGGAGTGATGTGTTTGATGAATAAATACATGCATTTAAGCTTCAATCCTTTTTAAGTTGACACTTAGCGTTTTCGTAAGCATATTGTGCACGTTCATAATATAACACGTGAGAATCAAATGAATAGTAAAAGAGTTTTAGTTGTAGGGGCAGGACTTGCAGGAAGTGATTCAGCTTTTCATTTAGCTGAGAATGGTATCGAAGTAGTACTTCTTGAAAATAAAACAATTCAAAAAAACCCAGCACAGAAAATATCAAGTTTTGCAGAACTTGTTTGCACTAACTCTCTCAAGTCAATGAACCCAAACTCAGGCCATGGGTTATTAAAAACTGAAATGGAAAAACTAGGCTCTTTGGTTTTAAAAAAGGGCCATGAATGTGCTGTACCTGCCGGGGATGCTCTTGCAGTTGATAGAGAAGCTTTTTCTAAGGCAATTACAGAAGCACTTACTAACCACCCATTAATTACTGTGCACGCTGAGGAAGTAGAGTCGCCAATTGCTGCCATGGAAAAGTATAATTGTTCAAAAGTTATTATTGCTACAGGGCCGCTTACTACAGATAAGTTAACAAACTGGTTAGTTGAAAATTTAACTAAAGATGATTTCTATTTTTATGATGCCATTGCTCCTGTCGTAGATTCTGATTCGTTAGACCTAGACAAGATGTATTTTAAAGATCGCCACAAGGAATTATCAGATAGTGCTGACTACCTTAATGCGCCTATGAATAAGGAGCAATATGAAGCCTTTATTCAAGAATTAGTGAACGCCGATAAGGTTCAACCTAAAGACTTTGAAGAATATAAATTTTTTGAGGCATGTCTTCCAATTGATTTAATGGCCGAAAGAGGAAAAGACACTCCTCGTTTTTCATGCATGAAACCAATTGGTTTAAAGGATAAGGATGGAAACCTTCCTTACGCTGTTGTTCAGCTAAGAAAAGAGAACTTATTAGGTTCAGCTTTTAACCTTGTAGGCTTTCAGACGAGACTAACTTATCCAGAACAAAAAAGAGTTTTTTCAATGATTCCTGGTTTTGAGGATGCGAAATTTATTCACTTAGGATCTGTCCATAGGAACTCTTTTTTGAACGCAAGAAAGCTTTTAAATTGGGATATGAGTTCGAAAGAATTTCCTCAGATTTACTTTGCGGGACAAATGACAGGAGTTGAGGGATATACAGAAAGTGCAAGCTCAGGGCTTTATGTCGCCAAAAATATTGTAAAACAATTTAATGATGAAACCTTTGAAAAATGGCCTGTGCAAACAGCAATAGGAGCATTAATTAACTATATAATGACTGCTCAAAGACCAGCTCCTTCAAATATTAATTTTGGATTACTCCCAACTGTGGCGCTAAACAAAGAACAAAGAAAAAATAAAGACAGAAAAAAGATTAAAAAACAGCTTGTTTCTCAAATCGCTCAAGATGCCTTTGATGAATTTTTCAGAGGTAAATCTTGTTAGGTATTGCTCTTGTTATTGCGGCATGTGCTTTATGGGCCCTTGATACATTAATACGGTATCCATTACTAGAAAGCGGAGTTTCTGCTTATTCGATTGTATTGTATGAGCATATTCTTTTGTCACTTGTATCGGTGGTAATTTTTGTTAAGTCTTTTAAAAAATTATGGAACACAAAGATATCACATATTTTTTACTTTATGATTGTAGGAGGGATTGGTTCTGCTCTTGCAACGCTTGCTTTCACTAGAGCATTTACAATATTAAATCCTTCAATTGTTATTATTTTACAAAAATTTCAACCTGTTATTGCAATTGCTTTGGCGCGTTTTGTACTTAAAGAAACGATTCAAAAAGAATTTATATTTTGGGCCGCAATTTGTCTTGGAGGGGCGCTATTAATTAGCTTTGATGATTTTTATAATATTTATAACTCAAGTAAGTCTTTAACAGACCTTTTCTTTCATGATGAAGCACCGACAGGTTATATTTTGGTTTTATTCTCTGTCATAGGGTGGGGGGCAGCCACAGTTTTTGGTAAAAAATTAGTCCAAGAAGGCTTTTCAGATGAACAAATAATGGCCGGACGTTTTAGTATGGGGCTACTTTTTTTATTACCGTTTGCGACTGCTGAAAATTTTAATTTTTCATACTCAATAGATGTCTACGGGAAAATATCTTTGATGGTATTTGTCTCAGGTCTATTGGCCATGTATATTTTTTATGAAGGATTGCGAAGAATATCAGCACGGGCCTGTACTTTAAGTGAAATGTTTTTTCCTTTTATGGCGGTAATAGTGAATTGGTTATTTTTGGATGCTTCACTAACTACTGTTCAGCTTGTAGGCGGAGGAGTTTTGCTTTTAGGATCAATCGTTATTCAGTATAAGCACTACTAAATCACAACACAGCTTCTTGAATTTTAGAAATAACATTTTTGATTATCAAGTCTAAGTCCTGGCCATTTTCCTTATAGATAATTGTTGCAGCTGAATGACTATGGCCGCCACCTCCAAGGTTAATTGCTACGCTACCAACATCAAGTCCAGAAGTTGATCGTAAGCTAACTTTTACCCTATCGCCATCATCTCTGAACATACAAGTAATCTTAACTTTGTCTAAAATTAAAAGATTATTGATAAAGCCATGTGTATCCTCAATATCAACATCGTATTCTTCAAGCTCGTCGGCAGTTAAAACAATCCAAGCTATACTACCTGTATTATCTAGGGATGCATTTGATAAAACTTTTCCAAGTAGATGCATATGCTCTATTTTCTTGGCCCCATATATTCCATTATAGGCCAAAGGAGGCTTGATTCCAGTACTCATTAATTCTGCAATCAACTGGTGAGTATCAGCAGTTACCGTTGGATATCTAAAACTACTAGTATCAATCAAAATGGCAGTATAAAGTGGTAATGCAATATAAGGATCAATTTCGATTTGCATCTCTTTAATTAACTCACCAACCATTTGGCCTGTAGCCGCTGCAGATGTATCTATATAGTGTCCATTCTTCCCATGTTGTTTACAAGGATGATGATCAATATAAATAATATCTGCTCCTGAAGAATGAGCAAGAGTTGTTAATTTATGGCCTGTTCTTTCGATCGTATTTGTGTCTACTACGACAATAAGCTCTGGAGTTTGCTCAAACTTTTCCTTTAGTTGATCATGTCCGACTACATTATGGTGTGGATCTAAATATCGATATCTTTCAAGTAATGGTTCGTCATTACAACAAATAACATTCTTTCCCAGTTTTTTTAGTGCCAAGCATAGCGCAATTTCACTTCCTATGCCATCAGCATCTGGAATCAAATGGGTTGTGATTACAATGTTATTAGACTCTTTTAGAGTATGAATTAATTCTGGAAAATTTCTCATATAGCCATTATCGGATAAAAAATATCAAAACTAAATATCGAATAATTCACATTTTAGTGCTCTATGTATATGCTATTTTAATGAATTGTATTGAAGTAAATGACCTATCAAAAAGCTATGGTAATAACCAAGTGCTTAATAAAGTAAGCTTTGAGGTTAAAGAAGGCGAGATTCATGGTTTTTTAGGGCCTAATGGTGCAGGTAAAACGACTACTATGCGCTTAATTACTAAGCTAGAAAACTATCTTGATGGAGAAATAAAAATTTTAAATAAGGATCTAAGCTCATATGGCCTAGAACTCTATCAGCTAATAGGAATCCTACAGGAAAATCCACCAACTTATTTTGATATGAGAGTAGGAGAATATCTGAGCTATGCTTTAAGTCTTAAGAAGCTTGAGATTTCCAATACACAAGCTAAAGACTATGTTAACGAGGCATTAGAAAAATTAGATCTGATTGATGTTCAAGACAGAATTATTGGAAACTTATCACGAGGCTTTAAACAAAGAGTTGGTGTTGCACAAGCTATTGTTCATAAACCTAAACTTGTGATTCTTGATGAGCCTACTTTAGGGCTAGACCCAAAAGTCGCAGTGAAAATGAGAGATTTAATTAAGTCATTCCAAGGGGAGTATACTGTTTTAGTCTCTAGTCATCTTTTACATGAGATGAGTATTTTATGCGATAGCGTTTCTATTATTGATCACGGGAAAATTGTATATTCTGCAAGTATTAATGAACTTAATAGTTCAGAGCTAACTCAATCAAAAATTCGATTAGATGTAGCACAGGGGTTTGATATTCAGCAAATTCTAAAAACTTCATTTGCTGATATTAAAGTAGAAAAACTATCTCAAGAAGGGAAAGTTGATAGTTTCATTTTAGATAATCTAGGACCAAGGGATATAAGGCCTGATATTGTTAGAGCATTAAATGCAAGTAAAGTTGATGTTTATACCTTAATGCGTGAAAAAAACACTTTGGAAGAAATATTTTTTAAGGTGGTTCAGTAATGTCTTTTTTAATTTTAAAAAAAGAAATGAAAAGCTTTTTTCAAAACCCTCTAACTTTTTTAATAGCAGGAGTAATTGCATTAATCGCAGGATGGATGTTTTTTAATTTATTGGTGAACTTTGCTAATTCAATACAAGGAATGGATGTCGATCAAAGATATAATTATGATTTTTTAAATGCAGTAATTATTAAGTTTTTTGGGAATCTCAATTTTTTACTTTTATTTCTTGCTCCTATTTTATCAATGAAAGTTATAGCTGAAGAATTGAACTCAGGAACAATAAACTTGCTCTACACATCAAAGGTTACTTATTTTGAAATTCTTATGAATAAATATCTTAGCTTATTACTACAAGGGATTTTCTTTATCAGTTTTTCTCTAAGCTATTTTTTCATTTTAGGCAAAGCAGATAGTCTTGATTATGGTATTATTCTAACGGGATATTTGGGGCTTATTTTAAACTTTTCACTATATCTTAGTATAGGCTTATTTGCGTCAAGTTTATCTAAGAACTTAATGATAAGTGCACTTATTTGTTTTTGTATAATAATGTTTATTTGGTCTTTAACTTTGTTCTCACAAATGATTTCAAATTACATGATTTCAACTATTGTTAAGTATTTTTCTGTAATTCATCACTTTGAAGCAATAACAAAAGGACGAATTGATTTATCAACACTATGTTTTTATCTATCAGGTATATTTCTTTTTACTTATCTTTCTAGTAAATCCTTAAAGATTAGGGCCCAAGTATGAAGAGCATGATTAAAATCATATGGCCCATCATCACTTTTTTACTCTATCTGATCTCGGGCGTCTTATGGATTGTTTTTCCTGAGTACCCTTTGCTTACAAAGATAATATTTTTTAATGCGATCACCTTAACTGCAGTATATGGCTATCTCTTTCGCAATGAAATTTATAATTTTATAAAAAGTCATTGGTTAAAAACAATTAGCTATCATTTAGTGCAAATATTCTTAGTACTTAGTATTGTTTCGATTTGCAATTATCTCTTTTTTAAAAATAATATAAGCTTTGATATCACAGCAGCTCAAATCCATAAACTTTCTGAAAAATCATTAAAGTTAACTAAAAACTTAGAACAAGATAGTCGCTGGATACTTTTTTCTAAAAAAGAAAACTGGGATCGATATTCACATTTACTAAACTTGTATAAAAACGCGAACTCAAAAATTGATTTAACATTTATAGACTATATTGAAGACCCAACCAGTGCAGAGCTCTATCAAGTAAAAAATGAGGGAACTTTAGTTATTCTCTATAATGATAAGACTTATAAAACTGTAGTGAAAGATGAACTTAGTATTTCCAAACTAATATTTCAGATAACAAACCCTCAAGAGATTACGATTGGTGTCGTTCCCTCGTATTCGGCAATAGATTACACCAATAAGGCATCAAGCTTTTCTTATTTTAAACAACTAATATTAGAGTCGGGCTATAAATGGAAAGAATTAAAATCATCTCTAAATGATCTTGAGAGTGTTCAGGCGTTATTTTTTCTCGATCATCAGTTTGATTTTTCACCTCCTGAAATAGAAAAAATAGAAAAGTTTATAACAAGTGGAAAGTTTGTCTTTGTAACAGCGACTCCAAATTTTAATCGCAATAGACTAGAAAACCTTTACGGCCTATTTAATAAATACGGGTTAGCGATTGATCAAGGTATAGTTCTTGATAGACTAGCTGAGGCACCATCTGTCCCAGTCGTATCAGCTTTCAATCCTGAGCATTTAGTGACAAAGAATTTTAAAGGAAATGTCCTTTTTCCACTAAGTGGAAATATTCAATTAATAGAAGAGAATAAATGGGATATTCTAGCGGCCTCTTCTCCTTTTCCTGCTAGTTGGACTGAAAATACATATTCTGAAATTGAAGGGGGCAGGGCCAATTATGATGAAAAAGATTTTAAGGGACCTAGTCCTTTAGTCGGAACATATTCGGGAGAGAATGCTAAGATTGCCTTTAGTGCTTCAACTGGTTCTTTATCAAATCAGATGAGAACACAGTCTTCTAATTTCAATTTTTTCTTAAATATAATCGATTGGGGAGTAGGAAAGTCTAAATTAATTAGTTTGGATAGGCCACAGATGGACAAAAACTTAATTTATATCTCATCAATGGAAGTAACTTTAATTTTTTATATCGGTGTACTCACAATTCCTTTTGTCTTTTTCTTTTTCGGAATATTTCAGTATAGAAGAAGGTTAAAAGGATGAAAGTTAATGGCCTGCTGTTTTTAATATTAGTAGGGTTGATTTTTTTTACTTATCAGTTTGAAGAAAAAGAATTTAAGAAAAAACTAATTCCAACAGATAGAGTTTATCCTTTTAAGAATACAATTTTTAATAAAATTAAATTACACAACTTAGAGCTAGAAAAAAATAACGATTGGGTTATTATGCCCCATAAGTTTAATACTAATCAGGCCGTTTATGAGCTTATATCTGCATTTAAGTCTTTGAGTTGCGAGAAAGTAAAAGTGATGACTCAAAGTAGTATGAACTTCGAAATTAACGGGGAGAAATACTCTCTTGGAAATATTTCTCCCATTTCAGGAGAGTTTTATCTTCAAACACCCACTGAAAGATTGATTTGTTTACATGAAGGAAAAACTCAAAAAGTTTATAAAGATCAAAAAGAATCTTATATCTATAAATATGAAATGCTTAAAGGGATGATTACTGCTGATCAAGCATATTTTATTAATCGTAATATCGTAGATGAAAGTTTTCGTACTCAGTTAGCAAGTGTTAAAATAGATAATGTTCGCAACCGCTGGTTCACACTGGACTTTGTAAGAAAGGCCATGCATCCTATTGCTCCCTCTGAGATAGAATTAAAAGATTTAAAAAAGGTGTTTCAGGGGTTTTTAGATCAAGTACAAGTTCACAATATCTTCACGGCTGAGAATGAAAATGATCTTCAAAAAAAACAAGCTAATTTGACTTTCAATCAGAAGATAAATTGGGATTTGTTTTACGAATTTAAAAATAGGCAGGGTCTTTTCATCAAAAAAGAAAATGATCCCTTTGTGTATGAAATATCTTCTGGTGGTCAAAAAGTTTTTTTTCTTAATGTTCAGGATTTTTGGAAAAAGAAAATATTTAAAAATATGGCCCCGTTTCTAACATCCAAGGATATCAAGCTCGACATTAAAGTTAAAAACAAGAGTTATCAATTTATTTTAAAAGATTTTAAGAGCTTTAAAGTAGTGAATAAAAGTAAGAGTATTCAAAGCTTAAATCAAAACTATTTTAATTTTTTATTTAATCTTATATTTAATCTCTCTTCTTTTTCTGAGGCAAGCTACATAGATCATAACGAAATAAAAGAGTCTGATAAAATGATTGAACTTAATATTCTTGGGAAAACCTTGTTTTTAACTCAGACAAGAAATATTATAAAAATATATTGGTTTGAGGCTGGCTTGAGCTTTTATTTCCTTAATAATGTCGATATCCCTCTTGAGAAGGTCATAACAAATCTCTTTACTGTTAAGAATTAGCTACTTATCATTAGTTATGGGACTTACTTCTACGTTATATAGCTTTTGTTTTTACTTAATACACCCTCTTAGGGCCCATGACTTTATTAATCAAGACTTACCTAATAGTCCATCAGGGTTTCAACGTTTATCTGTTTATGAATCATTATTTGTATCCTGGTTTTTTGTGATCTTGGGTGGGCTGTTTAGATTAATTTTAGTATTAGGTAGCTTAAGTGTTTTCAATAATCTTTTAAACTCAAGTGATCTTCCTTGGGGAGACCTTGTTTCAACCAGTGGTACATCTGGTTTTTATATGATTCTTTTTACAAGTTTTTTAGATATTATTTTTTATCCTCTATTTGGAATCTTTCTCATTCAAATCTGGGAATTTTTTATAAAAACTTATGCATATCTGCTAGGTGAGTCTAAAAATGTTAAGCAAAAAGTTGATTCGGTCCTAGCGGTTTCTTTAAGCTCTAAAGTATTACTAGTTATTCCTTTTATCGGAGGTTTTCTAGAGGGAATTGCTAATATGATTCTTATTTTTGTAGGTCTAAAAAAGCAATTTAAAATGAATAGTGCTCTTGCTATTTGTGTCTTGTTAACACCTTATGTTTTCTTTTTAGGACTGAGTTGTTTGATTATTTTTTCTTTTGTTTTAATGTTTCAATAAAAAAGCCCTCAAGAAGAGGGCCCTTTCATTATTTAATTTCTTCAAGAATCTTTTCTGTATAAAACTTTTGGTACTCCTTGTATCCATACATAAAATCAGCTCTAGTATGAGTGTATTTAATGTCTGGAGAAGCGCCATTATTCTCTATTGCAATATTGTTTGGATGATAAAAAAGTGACTTTGTCATTCTCACTTTTAATTGAGAGTTTGCAAGAGGAGGTAAAGATATAACATGTCCACCAGCTCCCATAGTTCTAGTTCCAAGTAGCTTTGCTCTTCCAAGTCCTTGCATCATTGCAGGAAAAGCATCTCCGCCAGAACCACTTAGTTCATCAATTAAAACAATAATTGGTTTTGTATAAGTGATGTGATTAGGTCTAAAGGTGTAATCGCCAAAGATTCCAATTTTAGTTGTTAGAAAGTCAGTCGTTTCCATCCATGTCTTGTAAACAAGTTCTGCAACTTCTTCTATACTTTGATGCTCAAGAGTGTATTCATTAAGTGATTTCTTCCAGCTATCAAATTGAAGGTAGTTTTCTTTAGTCGCTAATAGTTCAAATTGTGTTTGAGCAAAAGTTTTCTTAGCAAAAAGAGTTAAAATTCTGTGTAGGTAAAGTACTGATCCACCACAGTTATGGTCTTGATCAATAATAAGGCCTTTAGTGTTTTTTTCTAACTCGCTGACGGCATATTCGTACTGAGAAAAACGAAGATCAGCTGCATTAACTCGGGGATCTTGCTCTGACGGTGAGTAATGAGGAATTCTTAAATAACCAATATTTCCTTTTTCTGTTGGGTAATAATAAGCAACAAAAGGTTTTTTCATAATAATAGTAGCATCCTCAGGGATATTGATTCTCGTATCTCCTGAACATCTGAAACTTTTTTCAAAAGCAGGCTCAGTGATTAACGAAATATTATCAAAGTTTAACTGAGCTTCATGAAATAAATGATTTCTCTTTGTTTCAACAAATTCATCTAAAGCTTTTCCATCAACGTGCCACTTAAGTTTTACTTTCTCGATAACTTCGCTACCAAATCTTTTTATTGAGATAATTGATTCGCCTGTTTTAACAGGAACAATAGAGCCATGTCTTGCACTAACAAGCATTGCAGCTTTTCTTTTAGCGGTTAGTTTTGTTCCTTGTCCCATATAAGGAATAAGTTCTTCAAGAATTTGTTCAGTTGTTTTGTCATCGATAGCAATGATTTCATCACCTTTTTTAAAATTAAAGTCTTCAGCTTTTAATTTTTTTTCATCAATCTGATCGATTAAAACTTTTCCATCAATTAAGTCTGTTGTGAAACCAAGAGTTGAGTTATGAGTCGTAGGAATTCTTGCTCCAAAGTGAGAGTCATTGAACTCAGCTACAAATTGAATCATTAAATAATAAAATTCAGAATTATTTTTTGTGGCCTTAATAAGTGCTTTGTACTTATCAAGTAATTTATCTATATCAATATTTTGCGTTTCTTTTTTGTATTGCAGTGGGCCGTATCCCGCTTTAATGATTGCTGATAATTCTTGCATGTCAGCAATTTTTTGATCAAATGTAAGCTCTCTAGCATTCGTATTAAAAGATAATACGGCCAAAATTAAGCATGTAACCAGTGTTTTCATTAGCTCTCCTTATAAATTGTACGAGGAGATTGGCCGAATTTTTTGAGTATGTCAAAAATGAAAAAAATAAGAAATATTTATTAGGAAATTTTACATGCTAATTTAATCTTACACCGATTGATTTTCTAAGTATTGTTTGGAATTATGCCTTAACACATACATAACGAAACAATTATTTTTGTTTAAACGAGGGGAGAGACTTTGTATCAGATGTTTCAAGCGCAAGGTGCAGGCAGTATTGAAGTAATTTGTGGGCCTATGTTTTCAGGGAAAACTGAAGAGCTAATTAGAAGAGTTAAAAGAGCACAAATTGCAAAACAAAGAGTTCAGATTTTTAAACCTGCTATTGATATTCGATACGATGAAAGAAAAGTTGTAAGCCACTCAAGCCAAAAAATAGAATCAATACCAGTTCAAAATGCTGTAGATATTTTAAAAAATGTTAAAGACTCAACTCGGATTGTCGCTATTGATGAAGTTCAATTTTTCGATCAAGAAGTAACAACGGTTGTATCAAAACTTGCGGCGAGAGGTTGCCGTGTGATTTGTGCAGGCCTTGATTTAGATTACAAATCAGTTCCTTTTGGGCCAATGCCTGTGTTACTTGCAATTGCTGATTATGTACAAAAAGTACAAGCGATCTGTACTGTTTGTGGAGCACCTGCCACGAGAAGTTATAGATTGAATGATTCAAGTGAGAAGATTCTACTTGGTGAGAAAGAAACTTATGAGGCCAGATGTAGAGCACATTATTTCTTTGATGTTTCTGATGACCAAATTAGTCTACCTATTCACACTGAAATTACAGATTCTAAAGAAGCTCCTGCAATTAATTAGTGTTTAACATTCTGTAATTAACTCTGTATTCTTTGAATAAGGAGTTGTTATGGAGCATTTTTACCCAGAAGTATATATTTCAGAAGAAGACCTTTCTCTAAGAATTGCAGAAATTGGCAAAGCAATAACAGATGATTTTCAAGGTGAAGAAGTCACGATTGTTTGCGTTCTAAAAGGCGCGTTCATGTTTTGCTCAGACCTTCTAAAGAAAATTGACCTTCCAGTTAAGCTAGACTTTATTCAACTTTCTTCTTATGGAGAAGGCACAGTCAGCTCTGGAAATGTAAAAATAGAAATGGATGTTTCTGATTCTTTAAAAAACCAGAACGTAATAATCGTTGAAGATATTATTGATACTGGTCTTACAATGACCACTTTAAAAGAAATGTTTGAAGTCAGAAAGCCAAAGTCAGTTAAAGTAGCAAGCTTATTATTTAAACCCTCCAGAAATACACATCCTGTAGATATAGATTATCTAGGTTTTGAAATCGAAGACAAATTTGTTGTCGGCTATGGCCTAGACTATGCGGGAAGATTTAGAGAGCTTCCTTATGTTGGTATCTTAAATGCGGGTAACTAGAACCGGCAGTGTTCGAGTCGATTTGGTTGGAGGGACGTTGGATATTGATCCAATAAACCTAATTCTTCCAAATGCATTTACATTAAATGTTGCAACTTCTTTAAAAGCAAAAGTGACACTTGAATCTTCAGATAGAGAAGGTGTTGAAATTGTATCGGAAGATTATAATAAAACATATTATTATTCACAGTCGCAATTAACAGATCCTTTAGACACAGATATTTATCAAGAAATGAGCTTTGTTATCCAGCTTTTAAGTTCGATGAATCTTTTGACAAATATAAAGCTAACTCTTAGCTCAGGAGCTCCAGCTGGATCAGGACTTGGTGGTTCAAGTGCAATGGGGATCACAATTTTTAAGGCCATCTGTGATTTTAAAAAAATTGAGATGGAACCAGAGAAAATATTATCGATCGTGAAAGCAATTGAAAGTAGAATTTTAAATAAAGGGACTACAGGCTATCAAGATTATTATCCGGCCCTATTTGGTGGAGTTCTTGCTTTAAAGCCTTCTGTTAAAGGTATTGAAAGAGAGCAATTGTACTCTCTAGAATTAAAAAACTTTCTAGAAAGCAATATCACTCTAATTTACAGTGGGATTTCTAGAAACTCAGGAATTAATAATTGGGACGTTTATAAACGTTTTTTCGATAATCATGCAGAAACCAAAAATGCACTAAGCTCTATAGCTAAATTAAGTTTTGAAACTTATGAAGCAATAAAGAGAAGTGATTTTACTCAAATTTTAGATCTAATAGGACTTGAGGGTGAGCAGAGAAAAACTTTGGCACCAACAATTGTTCCAAGTGAAGTAGAGTCTTTCTTTACGATGGCTAAAAAGATCGAAGGTGTGCATGGTATGAAAATGTGCGGAGCAGGTGGTGGCGGCTGTTTTATAATTACTCATGAAGCAGATTTAAAAGATCAATTAAAAGTTTTGATTTCAGAGCAGGGCTTTAAGCATTTAGATTTTCAAATATCAGCACCAATGGCATCTTATGAGTCTTAATAAAAAGTCTATCGCAGGTATGAGTTTTTCAGGTGGCAAAAAAGAGAATTACTTTTTTTGCTTAATGGAATACTACCCTAATGAGCAAAGATGGTTCCTAAAAACTTTAGATCAAGTGAAAGAGGCCAGAAGTCAGTCCGAAGATGAGATTTTTAAAACTTGGATTGAAAAAAACAATGTTGATGAATTAGTTGTTAATTTCCCACTTACAGAAACAATGTGCAAACGTTGTCAGCTCGATTGTCCGGGGGAAAATGCCTGTATTCATCCAGAAGTAAAAGATGTTAGGGACGAAATTGAAAAATTACTAGAAGAAGATCAAAGTTTAGTCGCTACAAATCCTAAGAAATATGAACAAGAAAGAGTTGAAGACAATAAGGTTCATTTCACTCGTACCGTTTTAGACAAAGAGACTACGGATCATATTCTTTCTAAGTCATTTAAACGAAAACTAAAAAAAGGCTTTACTCCTTATTGGAATAGGCCGGTAGATTTTTGGATTTGGAAAAATTATTATGACCAACTTTTAAAGCTTTTTGGTATTAGTTACGATTCTTATGGGAATACTTCTGTCATGCTTTTACATAAAGTGGAGTACCTGTCGCGACATTTTCCTCAAAAATTATCTTTAATGGAGTCAGACGTCTACATTGTTTTAATCGAGCTTTATCGAGCAGGAACGATTCAATTAAAGACGCTCAAGGAGCTTCAGAGTATTGACCTTAATACTCTTGCAAGAGTAAAAATAATTCGAGCAATAGAAAAACGCCTAAATATTTTTATTTATAATCATGATCTTGAGTTGATGAGTAAAAATCAAAAAGCTTTTGATTCTTTTTTATTAGCGATTGCGGGACAAAATTATTTAGAAAAAAAGAGTACAATAAACTCAGTTGAAAAAAGTTTTATTTTTCCTCACTTTGCTTAAGCCTTCTAAGCATATAAAAAGTAATTAAGTACATTATAAAGGTGATGGCCGTAATAAACCCAGGCCTATAATTAGAGAATAACGGTGCGATAAATTCAAACACAGAAAGTATCGCAGCACTAAAAGCATATCCTTTGATATAAGTTAGCGCCCATTTTTTTGATCTCGTTAAGAAAAAGTAGATGACACAATTATATAAAAGAAAAATCGCAAGCATTGTGTAGGAACTAATTTGCATTACAGAGATTAGTTCTTGTAAGTACATTGGATTAAGAGTTTCCGGGTTAAGGCCTTGCAGTTTTAAAGCTGTAAGTACTAAATCTTTTGAAAGAATTTTAGGAATCATAACTTTGGCCATATATATAACCAAAAGTATGTCAGCGCTAAAAGATAAGGCGGCAGATTGAAGTAAGCACTTCTTTTTACCGATTTTATCTAAGTAATTATTGAGTATTAGAATCACAAGTCTTATTATCAGATATAAGGATGTTAAAAGTCAAAGGTTTAAAATGTTACTATCTGTAGGTTATGTCATTGCTTCAATCTTGTTGCTATATTTCGGAGCTGAGTTCTCATTAAATTCAGCAGAAAAAATAGGAAAAAAACTAGGGTTTTCACCTCTTTTTATCGGTATGGTTTTAGTGGGCTTTGGTACATCTTTGCCCGAGTTTTTTGTTGCCCATATAGCTGCTTATGATGAAAAAATGACAATGGCGGTAGGAAGCCTTGTTGGTTCTAATATATCAAATCTCTGTTTGATTTTAGGTGTGGGTTCATTATTAGTCTCATTAAAAACTTTTTCTAATGGTTTAAGAAAACATTTAGTAATTCACTGCGCTCTAATACCAGTACTCTTTTTTGTTGCTTATAATAAAAGCCTGCAAGGTTTATCCATGTTCTTATTGTTAGGGTTGAGTTTGGCCTACCTTCAAATGCTTTTTATAGAGATGAAGCAATCAAGAGGTATGTATCAAAAAGAGAAAATAGATGAACAGACCTATATCCTACTTATAAAAATTATTATCGGGTTTGTTTTTCTGTACCTTGGTGGGGAGTTATTAGTTAAAGGTGGTACAGAGTTAGCGCAAGGTTTTGGTGTCAGTGAATATATAATCTCTGCTATTCTCTTGGCTTTTGGTACTTCGCTTCCGGAGCTTATAACTTCTTTTATCGCTTGTATAAAGAAGATAGATACAGATGTTATTATCGGAAATATTATTGGGTCGAACCTGTTTAATTGCGCGTTAATTATGGGCTCTCTTGGGTTTTATAAAGCAGATCTTGTTATTTCACTTAATACTGAATTAATTATCTTGGCCATTGGGTCTGTGGGACTATTGGTTTTAAATCTTTTTAAATTACCATTAAATAAAATTTTAGGAATTGGGTATCTTGGGCTATATGGCTTTATGGTTTATTTCTGGATTAGTTAGGAGGCGTGATGAGTATTGAGGTTTTAGTTTTATCTGCAGGTATTGCAAACTATATACTGGGCTGGATTTGGTACACTGCTTTTTCTAAGTCTTGGATGCATGAATTTAAAATTGATGAGAAAAGTTTTAATCGCAAAGATCCTAAGCCTTATCTTGTCGCATTTATCGGTTCTCTTTGGTCTAGTTACGGTGTTTTTTTACTTTTAAAATATGTGAATCCACAAAATGTGACAGAACTCATCACAATGGCAGTTGGAACTTGGTTACTATTATTAGTTGGTTTCGCTTGGAAGCATTATGCATTTGTTAGACGTTCATTAAAAGCTTTTATGATTGATTATGGGCTTAATCTGTTAGGCCTTCTTTTGATGAGCTTTATAATTTGGTGATTAAGTATTTGTCGGTTTTGTCATAAGTTCGATATTTGACTGACAAAGTTTTTTGGCAAAATGATGAAGAAAAAATATCTACCAGGTAAGTATCTAATTGAAATATGACAGTTGACTATTCTGTTCATCTTGGAAACGGAGGGGATGGAGAATAAATAGATTATATAATAATACTCTTCAATATACAGCTGGCCCTGGCGCAGCTGTTACGTATCTGCGTTCAGTTAAATACACCGACCCTTAATTAGTACATTGAGCTTGTTTTACCACTTTAGAAATAGATTCAATCTGTAACAGTCCATACAAACTTGAATCCTCACTGCCTTGAACTTGATCCCCAAGAGCAATGAAATGATCCTTAGGAACAATATTTTTATAGCTATCAGCAAAAACTTTTAGCATTGAACTTGAAAAACAATATTCTTTTCGTTCTGAGTTTTTTTGTTCTGTAGAATTGACCATAAGCCTATGACAACCATTATTACTAATAATTTCAAACTTATCATTGGGAAGGGCGACTACTTTTTTTAAGAGAGATTTATTTTTATAATTAAAAACAATGAAATCTCCATGTTGAAGTTTATATTTTGAATCAAAGTCTTTAACTTTAAGCTTATCTCCATGACTAAAACATGGGGCCATAGATGAGCCTCTGACAATTACTGTTTCTGTGGCTGGCGTTTCTTTACAGCTAATAAAAATGAAAATTAAGAGAAAGTATTTAATCATACTTTCCTTGTTGAAGCTTTCGCTCAACATCTTTTTTCTTGGTAGACTCTCTTTTATCGAATAACTTTTTACCTTTAGCAAGAGCAAGCTCTAGTTTTACATAACTCTTTTTAAAATAAATTTTGGTAGGGATTAACGTTAAGTTCTTAAGTTTTAATTCTTTTTCAATCCTTTGAATTTCCTTCGCACTTAAAAGAAGCTTTCGCTTTCTTGTCTCTGGGTGATTAGCAATATTGCCAAATTCGTACTGAGGAATATTTAGGTTATTAATCCATACTTCGTTGTTTTTATCAATAGTACAAAAAGCTTCGGAGATTTTGCAATGACCTTGGCGCAGACTTTTAACTTCAGTTCCTTGCAAAACCATACCCGCTTCGAATTTTTCTTCTAAGAAAAAATCATAACCTGCTCTTTTATTTTTTGCGATGATCTTTATACCCATTATCTTTTCCTATTTTAAAAACTGATAAAGCCTCAGAACTTGCTGGTAGCTTAAAGTTTCGGCCCTCAGTGTTGGTGCAATCATACCATCTTCTTGGACTTTTTCCAAAATTCCAAGTTTTTTTAAGGCAGCAGACAATTGCTTTCTTTTTTGGGCAAATAATGTTCTGGTAAAATTATTTAAACGGGAAAACTCCTCAATTGAAATATCAAATTGTTCTTTTCTAATATAAGACACAACATTTGAATTAACTTTAGGAGGAGGATTAAATGCCCCCGGTAATACCTTACATAACTGTTTTGACTGAAAGTAATTAAGACTCAAGAAAAGTAATCCTGACATCTCATTCTTTATATTTCTTAAAAAGGTCTTTTCACCAACTTCTTTTTGAAACATTAATGTCATAAATTGAATCTGGGAAATTTGTAAAAATTGTACAAATAAAATAGTTCCAACATTATATGGAAGGTTTGATACTAACCATATCTTCTTATCGCTTAGATCGTTTTGAGTTAAAAAGTCTTCCCAATTAAATTCAAGAGCATCTTGATGAAAGATATTTTCTTTGGAAGTGAGTAGTTCTAAATCCTCGATAAATCTTTCATCTTTTTCTATGAAATATAAAGGTTTACCAATTTTAGATAGCTCTTTTGATAAGGCCCCAGGGCCAGGGCCTACTTCAATGATGACATCATATAGGCCATGGTGATCAGAGCAAATTTTTTCAATAACAGTTTTGTCTTTTAAAAAATGTTGTCCAAGATTTTTATCAGCTTTAACCATGAATAAATTCTTTCTTGTTAATAAATTTACTTTTTCCATCCAATTCTAAACATTCAGGAAATGAAAGGGCATCTTGAAAATTAATTCTCGTATAATTGGCGATCATTGCGCCATTGTCAGTACAATATTTAGGAGCAACAAAATATACATTTGAATATTTTTGTTGAAGCTGCTTTCTAATCTCTGAGTTACAAGCAACACCTCCGCCAACGACCAAAGGAAGCTTTGGATAATTTTGAAGTGCGTATTTAGTTTTAAGCACTAATGCTTTTGCAATTGCATCTTGATAAGAAGCGCAAAGGTCATAAAGCATAGTTTCATCAAGCTGGTTTTTATCTTTTAAAAAAACTTGTAACGCTGTTTTAAGTCCGGAAAAACTTAAATTTGCGTTTGCACTACTTTTTAATCCTATAGGAAAGTCATATTTTTTCTCTCCTAAGCTTGCGTATTCATCAATGATAGGTCCTGCCGGATAGGGAAGACCTAACATCTTACCAGCTTTATCAAAAGCTTCACCTGCAGCATCGTCGATTGTTGAAGCTAAGATTTTCATCTTATTGCTCGCCTCTACTAAAACGAATAAAGAATGACCACCACTTATCAAAAGTCCAATATAAGGGTAGCTAATAGTATGAGTTAATTGTATCGCCTCAAGATGGGCAAAAAGATGATTGACGCTCAAGATAGGTTTTTGATGTAAAAGCGCTAATGTTTTAGCGCAATTAATTCCAGTAAGCAGAGGTCCAAGTAGTCCAGGGTGAGTAGTCACTCCAATACAGTTTAAGTCTTGAGCTTTTATTTGTGCTTTTTTAAAAACATCTTTAAGTGTAATAGGAATTTTTTGTAGATGGTTTCTTGCTGCAATCTCAGGGACAACTCCTCCCCATTTTTTTAATTCCTCAGTTTGGTCAAAACTGGTAAGTGCTAATATTTCATGTGCGCCATTATCATCTTTGATTATGGCCATTGATGTATCATCACAAGATGTTTCTATACCGAGAAAAAATTTAGTTTTCAATTTTTGGGCAGCTCACAAGTTTTAGTTTTTGTGCAAAATACTCATTGTTAAGAGAAGTGGCAACACCTTTTGAATCTTTTTGGTACCATTCAGGTGATTGATCAGCAGTATGGCATTTTATACATTGAGATTTAAAATCATAATTGGACTCAGGGGAGTCGGTAAAGGCGTGATCAGCTGATTTATTAGTATGACAGTGTAGACATTGAACATTAGAAAAATTATGAGATACCTTATTCTCGGCATCTAATTTATGCCATTTTTCTGATATTTGAACTCTTTGAGCCACATCCAAAGATCGGATTGATTCATTAGGTACGATCTTTTTTAAATCATCTAAATATTTATCAGTATTAAAGTTTTCTTTTTGAGATTGAATAATCTTCTTAGTAGAGACAAAGCCTTTAGGTTCTTGAAACTTTAGACTATGACATTCAATACAGGAAGAGTTATTCATGGCCTGACTTTTTATCAGAGTTAAAAAAGCGATAGAGTGAGAGGTACCTTGCCAAAATTTATACTGAGAATCATGGCAATCTAGGCAGCTTAGATTTGTTGCTGCTTTTTCTTCTTCAGTTAAAATTCCAGCTTTTAATAAGAACTCTGGGTAAGTTCTTAATGTATCGATCGCTGCTTCTTGCTCAAGTTCAGATTGAGTTCTATAAAATTTATGATCATCTGAAAGAGAGTGAGAATATGGACGCGTAACATGAGCATGAACTAGAACTGGTCCCTTCCCTGCACGAAGATGTTTTTCAGCTTTCTTGAAAGTATCGTATGAATCGATAGGACAAGT
>CATLVU010000028.1 GCA_950061135.1 uncultured Oligoflexia bacterium | reverse complement strand
TCTTCCTTTGGTTATTAAATTTAATACCGGAATGAATAGACTTGGAATTAGTGAAGACGAGTTAAGTGAATTAATAATATTACTAAAAAATCATAATATTAAATCAATAGACCATATAATGACTCATTTATCTTCTTCTTATTTACCAAAAAGGAGTGATGATATGACTTCTGCTCAGTTATTGAGATTTGAAAAAATAAAAGAAGAACTAAAAAAGAATGACATAAGCTTCAAAGCTTCTAGTTGTGCAAACTCAGGGGCAATAGAACAAAAAAGAGGGCTTGAAGAAAGCCATATTCGTCCAGGGCTTATGCTATATGGCCCACAGTCAACTTTTACCAAAAAAAGGCTATGGAAAGGAAGTCTTATTTCAAAACTTGAAGTTAGGATTTTAAAGATTTCAACTCTTAAAAGCGGAGAAACATTTGGTTATGGTAATACAAGATTAAGTGAAGATGGATATCTTATAAATTTAGCGATCGGTTATGGAGATGGCATATCAACATCTTTACAAAATACATATTTAAAGCATTTGGATTTACAAATTAAAGGGCGTGTAAATATGGATATGCTTTTTCTGTTTTCTAAAACTAAGCCAAAGCTAAGTGTGGGAGATCAAATAACTCTGTGGAGTGAAGATTATCAGCAAATTCAAGAGTTATGTGAGGCTTCAGGACGGATTCCTTATGAAATATTGACCAATATCACTCAAAGGGTGCCTCGAGTTTATAATAAATAGTATTTTTCAACTGCCTTTTTTTTCTCTACAATTTATTAATGAATAAAAAGTTACTACTTTATCCTGTTGAAAGGCTAGGCCATCAAATGATGGAAATTATGCCAGCTTTGGGAAGGATTTCAATCTATATGTATGAATCGTTTTTGTGGTTTTTAAGGCCGCCACTACGATTAAATCTTTTTATCCAGCAGATTGTTTTTATCGGAAATAAAAGTTTATTTATTATTTTTTTAACTTCTTCTTTTTCGGGAATGGTTTTTGCCTTTCAGATTTATACGGGTTTTACTGCTTTTAGTGTTGATTCATTTGTAGGTCCAATTGTGGCAATAGCAGTGTGTAAAGAATTGGCCCCGGTTCTGAGTGGGCTCGTCGTTGCAGGAAGATGTGGAGCGGCCATGGCGGCAGAGATTGGAACCATGAAAGTTACTGAACAGGTAGACGCCTTAGAAGTAATGGGTGTTAATAGCATTCAATACTTAGCAGTACCTAAAATCTTTGCAACGATTATTGCGATGCCAATGCTAACGGCTATATTTATGCTTATTGCTAATACAGGGTCATATATTGTTGGTACTAAAGTTTTAGGTATCGATTCGGTTGCATATTTTGCAAAAATTAGTGATTTTATGAATCTGACAATGGTGGTTGAAGGACTTATTAAGGCAGCAGTCTTTGGATATTTAATTTCTGTCATTGGTACTTATCAGGGCTTTGCTGTTAAAGGCGGTGCTGAAGGAGTAGGAAAAGGAACAAATTTAGCAGTTGTATGGGGAATGATTGTTGTTTTAGTTGTGGATTTCTTTTTAACAGCGATTTTAAATAAAATATTATGAACGAAGAAAAATTTTCAATTGAATTTAATCATCTAACAAAAACTTTTGGAGACCATACAGTTCTAAATGGTCTAGATTTTAATATTCATGAGGGAAAGATTACTACTATTCTTGGGTTTTCAGGTGCAGGTAAGTCTACCTTGCTTAAGCATATTTTAGGTATTTTTCACCCAACAGATGGACAGGTAAAAGTTTTAGGCCAAGACTTGAGAAATTTAAATGAAAAACAAATCCGTGAGTTTAGAACAAATTTTGGAATGGTATTTCAATATGCAGCTCTTTTTGACTCAATGACCATATTTGAAAATGTCGCTTTTCCAATGAGGGAATTTGAAAACTTATCTGAAGAGCAAATTAAAAAGAAGGTCATTTCTTTACTTGAACAGGTTGGGCTAGAAGAGCATGCATATTATAAACTTCCATCTGAAATCTCTGGTGGGATGAGAAAGAGAGTCGGCCTTGCAAGAGCTCTAGCATTAAAGCCTAAAGTTATGCTCTATGATGAGCCAACAACGGGACTAGACCCTATAACCACTCATATGGTTGATGACTTAATTCGAAACACTCATCAAGGTAACTCTGATATAAAAATGACTTCAGTTATTATTTCTCACGATATTGCTGCCACCTTAAGAATTTCTGATTATGTCGCTTTTTTAGAAAAGGGAAGAGTAGTTGAGCATTCTGCTGTTGAAGACTTCAGAAATTCATCTCATCCTGTCATAAGAAAGTTTATCGAGTTGTCGACTTAATTACTCAGGTGTTTGCAACTTTACTTAGATTTGCTGGTATTTTTGCATTGTTTCGATACAATTATAGTACATTAAATATTTTGATCTAGGGTATGTTTTGAACGAATTAAAAGTTGGATTTTTAACTCTATTAGCAATCGCTTCTGTTGTTGCAGTTTCTTTAAAAATTAGCTCGGATAAGTCCGCTTTTGGTGAGTATATTCATTACCAAACGATCTTAAGCGATGCCAGCGGTATTTATGAAAACTCCTCAATTAAAGTTGCAGGTATAAATGCAGGTTATATTGAAAGTGTTTCTTTAAGTGGCTCAAAGGCGTTAGTTAGTTTTAAAGTTTTAAGACAAATAAAAGTAACAAAATTCTCAAGTCTAAGAATAAAAAGTGTCGGATTTCTAGGTGATAAGTTTATTGATATTTATTTAGGTGACCCTGAAGCAGAACGCTTAGCTGAGAACTCAATGGTGTCAGCTGAGAGCGGTGCAGGCTTTGAGCAACTAGGTAAAGATGCCTCTGAAATTTTAAAAGATGTTAAAGTCATTGCCAAAGTTATCAGAGAGTCATTATATACAGAGGATAAGCAGAACGCTATTCAACAAATAGTTTCTAATATTAATGAATTTAGTAAAAATGCCAATGATCTTTCAAAGTCTTTAAAACGATTAGTTGAAGGTAATGAATCAACTTTGAATGAAACAATTGAAAACTTAAGAAAAGTTTCAGCTCAACTTGCTTTTGAAACAGATCAGTATAGTGAAGGTTCTTTAATGAATGATCTATCTGGTATTGAACCAATTTTAGCAAAAGTTGATGATGCAGTTTCAGACTTAAAAGTTGTTATGTCTGATATGCGTGCTGGTAGAGGAACTGTAGGTAAGCTCTTAAGAGATGAAGCTGTGATAGATAAAGTTAATGAGACATTGTCAGGGGTTAATAAGATTGTAGGAAGAGTAAATCGATATAAAACAGATCTAGCTCTTTATACAGGTGCTAATAATATTGAAGGATCTAAGACAGAATTAGATATTGATTTAATTCCAGGACCTGAAAGATTTTTCAGGTTTGGTGTTGTCACAGGGGATGGAACAAGACTTGAGAAAAAAGTTTTCACAACAACCATCGTTGATGATGGAGACCCTGTTGTAGAAGAGAGGTTGGAAGTTGAAGAGAGTGGTTATCGTTTTAATCTTCAATTAGGGAGAAGAATTAATCAGCTGGCCCTAAGAGTTGGTCTATTTGAGTCAACGGGAGGCTTTGGTGTCGATTATCATATCCCAACAATTTCTAATATATCCTCACTAGAAGTATTCGATTATAGAGATGATATTGGTGCCAACTTAAAATTTTCGACTCAATTAAGAATTTGGAATGTTTTTTATACAAAACTATCAGCTGAAGACATAAGTCGTAATTCAAAATACCATGTTTACACATTCAGTGCGGGGCTTAATTTTAATGATGAAGATCTTGCATCTTTAATAGGGCTTGCGTTGTAATGGTTGAAAAGAACTGGCTAATCAGAACCCAAAACAAACATATTTTAGGGCCTGTTTCAAAAAAGAAAGTTAAAGATTTGATAGATGAAGGCTTTTTAAAATCTGAAGACGAGCTATGCAGCGGAAATGGTTTTTGGTTCTTTATAAAAGAATCAGAATATTTGGATAAATATATTTTTGGAAGCGAAGTACAGCCTTTTAATCCTGTTCAGGAGGCTGAGGTTTTATATACGGAAGGAATTGAAAAGCTCTTATCAAGACAAATTAAAACTGAAGAAAAATCCATTGATACTGATCTACCGGAAACATCTGTCGATGATATTACTGTCACTAATTTTGATTTATCTAAATTAAAAGAACAACCTGAAAAAGAAACAAAAGATCAATCTGTAGAGATTATTGAAAGTGCTGAAGAAAAGCCTGTTGCCAAAGCTAAGAGTGTCAAAGTGAAAACTGAGACTCCATTAAGGAAGAAAAAGATTGTTACTAAACAGCCTGAAGTGAAGCATGTTCCTTTTTTTATGACATATAAGTTTATGTATACTTTGTTAACTGTATTCGTTTTAGGTTTTTTGTTAGCAATATTCTTTAGAAAAGAAATTTTAAGAAAAATAATTGTTAATATTTCTGATTACGCTATTCCAAGTAGTATTGCTCAAGAAATAGGTAAAAAAAAAAGTGGATTGAATTACCTGTCGTTTTAAACAAGCAATTAAAAACAACTTTACGAGTCGGCCCTTTCGGTCATTATCCTGAGTTTGAAATCTATAAAGAAATAAATTGTGATAATTTAAAGGAACAAAGTCTTTTGGTAATCATTTCTTATGAAGAATTAGATATTAATATCGCTGATTGCAAAACTAAAAATGGCAAAATGGTAAAAGAGCTTAGGACTAAGCAAGATGACTATACATCTTATGTGAAATCAGTGAATCATCATCTAGATAATGTAACTAAAAGAAGTGAACTCTATAATATTTCAATGAAGTATAAAAACTCTAGCGATCTTGTTGATCAAACAGTTTATGCTGCTTTGCTATTAAAAGTCGATAATTATAGTGGTGCCGAAAAAGTACTAAACCGTTTAATGCGCCATGAGTTTCATTATCATGCTTTCAATTCAAGATGGTCGTTTTTAAACTTTGATAAAAAGATAGATTTTTATATTGATCTTTTAAAGCGCATAGAGCAAAAGCTAAAAACGAATATCACTTTTAAAACCTTTCTTTTTTATCTTTACAATAACTGGGATGGAATCGCTCAAAAAAAACTGGATAGTGGTTTCCAAATTAACCGAGGTCTAGAATATATTAGGTCTCGTTACCAATCCTTAAATTTTGGTGGTAAGCAATTTCCCTATGTATGGGGGCCTATCATCTATAATATTAGTTCTGAGAATGAATATTCGGCTTTTATAAAGACATATCTTATAAAGCAATTAAATGAACTCGATAATTCTTCATCTTTATTTTTTAGAAATTTTGGTATTTATGAAGCGAAGGAAAAAAATGCAATAATTTCTAAAATAAAAATGATTAGTACTAGTTCTGTGAAATATGAACAAGAAATCTTTCTTAGACTATTAGATTCAAATGATTTTTATCAATTTGTTCAATCAAATATGAACTTGCAAGTTAATTTACTAAGCAAAATGAAAAGAGGCTTTTATAAAGAAGCACTCGCAGAGCAAAGATATCCGCTCTATGAAGTTTATCGGTTGTTTGAACTTGGAGATTTTAATTTCGATTATATTGTAAAACTTTATGAATGAAACATATTCACAACCTGACTTTTATCATTTTTCAGAAGATTCAATACTATTGGCAAAACATGTGGCCTCAATTTTAAAAGGACAAAGTTTTGAGACCTTAGTAGACATTGGAGCAGGCTCAGGAATAATCGCTATAGAAATAGCAAGATTATTAAATATAAAAAAAATAACTTTCATAGAAGTACAACAAGAGTTTTATGAACATATAAAATATAATTGTGATACTTACTTAAATAATGTTGAATTTGAGATAATAAAATCTTGTTCTGATGCTAAATTTGCAGATATAGTTGTTGCTAATCCTCCTTATTTTCTTGAGGGGGATGGGCGTCCTGGAAAGGATTTGAAGAGACATAGGTGTCGTTTTATTGCAGCGGATGGTTTTGGTAAATTTATCTTTGAACTCAAGAAGTTTAAAAAAGATAATGGACATAGTTTTTTTATTTCTAAAAAAAATAAAATCATTGAAGAGTTACTAAAAATTAAAAAGATCGAGTTAGCTGTATCATTAGAGAAAAGAAGTATTTATAAAGTCTACTAGATTTTCACCATATACTTAATCAAAGATTCAACAATTTCATTATCTTCAATATCATTGAATAAAGCTTTGGCCTTTTTTACTTTTGCTTTATATTCAGGAGAGTATGGATGAAGCTCGTCACTCTTTTGTTCTGTAAAATTAGTCTCTTTATTTTTATTAAACAATTTTGAATTGTACTCAGAATGGAAAAATTTAATTTTCTTTATTTTTCCTTTTAACTTTGGAAAATACTGTTCAATTTTTACAATAATTTGAGGAGAGATCATTTGTAGTTCATTAGCAAAAACAGCATGTTTTGTTGCAATGATTAAGGCACCGTAACTAATCTTTTGAGGTATCGTATTTTGTGCTAGTAAAGGACCTACAATTTGTTCCCAAGATTTAATTAAATTTATGAAATCAAAGTTTGCTTTAGCGTATACACCTTTAGTTGAACGCGCCCATCTTTTTTTTTGGTCAGTTGAATAAGTTTCCTGAACATGGTGATGACCGTTGAGAATGTCTTCAAGAGATTTAATATTACTCATTATTTTTGTTATAGCAGAGGGTCATTTTCTTGTCTAAGTCTTTATTATAAAGTAGAAAATTGAGATGAAATTATTACTTTTAATTTTCTTTTTTACTTCTTGTGCGGGCTACAATCTAGTAAGTCGAACAAATCCTTTTGAACAATATAATATCAGTACTTTAGCTGTACCAATGTTTTATAATAATACGAACCTGGCCGGGGTAAGCGCTTTATTTACCGGAGAAGTTATTAATGTCTTATCTCCTTTCAATGGGTTAAAAATTGTAAGTAAAGATAATGCGGATGCCCATTTAATAGGAATAATAACTTCGGCAGATAAGAGGTCTGAAACAATAAAAGGGATTAATAAGAAGAGCGCAAAAAATCTATATGAAGACCAAATTGGTGGAAGAGATGATTTTTTCTTATATTCAAGTAATAGAATTTCATTAAGTGTTAGGTTTATTTTGATAAAGCATCCAACGAAGGAGCAGATTAAATTATTAAAAAATTTAGATCAAGGTAAACTCTTAAGTTCTAAAATTCTATTGGATGAAAAGATCAATATATCACAATCATTTAATCTAAAAGAGTTAGATGAAGCTGGCGTTGATGTTCTTGGTACTCAAAATAAAGGTCTTGAAAGAAAAGCGATCGAATTGCTGGCCCAAAAGGCGGCAACTGATTTTAAGGAAATAATTCTTTATGCATATTAAGAAAAAAATATGGGAAATTAATGAAGCGGACTTACCGGCGGTTTCTACGGGACTGATTTGCTTGAAGAGTTCTTCTCCTGTTTTAGGTAAAATTTGCAAGGATTTAGTTTTTAAAAGAGGAAAAGTTTCTTTTCAAACAAAAGTTGCACAAGAAGTCACAAGGGATTGGGTTATTTCCGAGCTTAAAACTCCAAACTTATTTGGCAATAATGATTCCTATTTTATCCACTTTGCAGATCAATTAAATAAAGATGTGATCGAAGAACTAAAAGATTCAACAGAAATTCTTACTGATAATAGGGTCATTCTTCTGAACTTTGAAGCTCATAGCTCTTTATTAAAAAAATATCAAAAACAAGAATCTGTTATGATTGTTGAAGTTGAATCTCCCGCATTTTGGGAGTTTGATAGCTTGTTTCATTATTTTTTACGCTATTTTTCTATTAAATTAAATCATAGTACAGTTGATAAAATTTTGGCCTATCTGCCAGAAGATATCGAAGAGTACTATAATTTTGCCCATCAGATTTCGGTGTTAAAGGGTGATGAGATCCAAGTATTACAAGTTTTGGAAAATAAAAAAAATATTCAATTTGATCTGGCCAGAAACTTAAGCTTAAAAAAATTTCAGTTGTTTTATCAAATGATACTTGATCGCGAATACACCTATGATCAATACCGCTCTTTGTTTAGCTTTCTACAAGGGCATTTGTTAAAAATTGCAGATCCAAGTTATACAGAAAAAAAGAAAAGACTAAATCAATATGACAAAAATATTTTACAATGGTCTAAGGCCTGGTCAAGAATTGAAATTAGAAATGTTTTAGTTAAGCTCGCAGAGTTTGAAATTCAAGCCAAAAGCAAAGATTCGTTTTTGAAACACTCTTTAGAAGCAAATTTAGTTCGTTTTAAATAAGTAGTAAAGACCATTGAATTGCAACAATGATGACACCAACAAAATAGGCCATAGCTCTAATTAACGGTTTATTACTACCTAAATGAATATATGTATGTATTAGTCTAGATATTAAAAACAAAGATGCTAAAACGACGGCAAAAAGAGAAACTTTATTTAAAGCAACTATAAGTGACGTAACGATAAAAAATATTATTGGTATCTGAAATTGATTGTTAAAATGATTTTGTATTACGACGAGGTACTCAGGAGTTGAGCCTTGGTATGCTTTAAAGTGCGAGAACTTAACTTCCTTGTTTTTTATCGCTTTAGTTCTCTTTTTAAACATATAAAACATCAATGCTATTATAAAAAGATAATACAATAGCATTATGCTTATTAAGGCTTTATCCATTAAGAACTTCTTTCAAATCACCTGTTTGAAACATTTCAGTTATAATGTCATTTCCGCCTAAAAGTTTGTTATTAAAATAAAGTTGTGGAAATGTAGGCCAATTAGAATACTCTTTAATACCTTGTCTTATATCCATGTCTTTTAAGATATCAAAAGTCTTAAATGAAACTCCAAGGTTCTTTAAAATGGCAACAGTATTGGCTGAAAAGCCACATTGAGGAAAATCAGCGTTACCTTTCATTAATAGTACAATTTTGTCAGCACTAATAACTGATTCAATTCTTGTTTTTAAATCTCCAGTATGTTCTTCAGGTAGAGTTTCAGCTATATTTGATACGTTCTCATTTAGAACTTTAAATGGGTTGTCTTCCATCATTTACTCCTTTGTGAGTTCTTTATATTTGTCATGTGTTAATGTTTTGATTTTGACCGCATGAAGACTGCTTTTAAGTGAGTCTTTAAGAATATCCATGATGATTTGGTGTTGGTCGAGAAGCATTTTACCTTTAAAAATGTCACTCACAACTAAAAGTTGAAGGTGATCCATAGTACCAGTCATATCAGAGACTTCAACATGAGCGTCTTCTATTTTACTTAGTATTAAATTTTGAACGGCTTCTAATTGGTTCATATAATTTCCTATTTAATAAGATTGCTTGTTATAAGAGTAAGTATTCTTAACGTCAATGCAGTAAGTGCTAAGAATTTATGAGGCTTTCTGACACTTTCTTGTCCATTACTTAGTTTCATTCCTAAAATAAACACCGGTATATAAAGTAAGACAGTGGACACAGCAAGCCCTACATGGATATTTAATAGAAGAGGGTTTGTAAGTGCTTGGGCCGCCTTGTTTATAGCTCCGCGATTTAATTCAATTTGTAAGACAAGAAGTAGGTCCCAGGCCATAGCAAACTTCATAATTTTCATATGTTTCGATTTGAATCTTCTGTGGTATACACCAAATAATAATGTTGCCACGATGAGAAATGATTGAATTTGAAAAATGACAGATGACGACATTAATATAAACCTTTTGCTTTAACTTGAGGTTCTAATATTTCAAAAAAAAACGAGGATGACAATATGAACAACTTGGGAAAATGGACTGTAATTGATATAGAAACTACCGGAATTGACCCAGCACAAGATGATATTATAGATATTGGATTCCTGGAGTTCGATGGCCTTAAATTGGTACGAAAATATCAATCATTAGTTTATAGCGATATTAAGATATCAAGATTTATTCAAAAATTGACTGGAATCAAGCAAGAACAAGTTAATAGGGCCCCGAAATGGCAAAAAGTGGAAGAAGAGCTTTTAACTCTTGAGGGACAAAGACTAATTGCTCATAACGCAAATTTTGAAAAAAGCTTTTTGCAAAAAAGTTTTGCTCAGCTAGGAGATGAGAGAGAGACAGAGAGTTTTGTAGACACGATGCTATTTTTTCCGCTTTTATTTCCTCAAAGTGAATCTTTGAGCCTTGAGAGGTTTTTGATTGATTTGGGAATTGCAGAAAGTGAAGTTCACCGAGGCTTTGAAGATTCAGTTGATTTGTTGAAAGTATTATTATTTAGCTGTGGTCTATTAAATCAAGACTTAGAGTATAAAGAGTTTTTAATTTATCAATTAGAAGATATGAGTGAAGAAGAGTTTTGGCTTAAAAACTTTCTTTTACTAACTACTGAAGAGTTGTTGGAGATTGCAAAGCAAATTGATTTTGATTTAATTGATTATTTTGAAAAGTATCAGGATCTGAAGAAAAAGAATCATAAAGATGAGCTATCGCAATCGGAGGTGAACTTTGAGTTTTCCGGCCCAAATATCCAAAAAATCTTTAGAGACGAGAGCAATATTCAAAAACGAGTTCCGTATTATACTTATCGCTCATCCCAGGAAGCGTTAGCATTAAGATTAGGCCAGGCTTTTAAAAACAATATTCACGCACTTGTTCAGGCCCCTACAGGGACAGGAAAAACTCTAGGTTATTTATTACCATCAATAATTTTTAGTAAGGCGACTAAGCAAAGAGTTCTCGTATCAACTGGTACAAAAGCATTACAGGATCAAGCAATGCTGAAAGACTTTCCCGATGCGATGAATATATTAGGCCTTGATGAGTCAGTATTGAAAGTTGTAAGGCTGGTTGGTTCTAAAAACCATGCTTGTGAGTTGTACTTTAGAAAAGAAGAAGATGACTCGAATATGGACTTATTAAAGAGTTTTGAGTCTAAGTATATTAGAAAGTATTTAGAGCTTATCTTCTTTTATAACTCAAGAGTAAAAGATTACAAAGAATCGATTACTTTAAATAGCGTACCTTATGTATTAAAAAAAGTTTTAGATGGATTTAAAGAAAAACTTGATGATATCGCTGTTGAGTATAAGGCCTGTATTGGTGGCAAATGTCCTTTCAAAGGTACTTGTACATATTTTCAGGGCCTACAACTTGCAAAAGAAGCAGATCTTATTTTAGGTAATCACGCTTTACTATTAACATGGCCTCGAGGGGTAGAAAAACCGGCCCATATAGTTATTGATGAGGCACATAAACTAGAGCAAGAAGCAACTCAAGCTTTTAGTGGACAATTAACTCAAGTAGAAATTGAAAGTTTATCTAAAAACCTCGGTTCAATGATTGCTCCCTTATATTATCTCTTACAATCTGAAGAAAAAGATAATCTTGTTGAAGATATTAGAGCTGAAGTACCAAGATTAATGGCGCTCTTGTCTGATAATATAAACTCTCTTAAAGAATTAATTGAGAGATATGCTAAAAGGGCCCCTCGCTATACAGATATCTATTGGAATGAATATCCTATGCTTCAAAAAGCTTTTGTCTCAGACGAGTTAGAGCAAAGTATTTTTAATCATCTTGAATCACTAAGATTTTTATTGAGTGAGATTTTTAAAATGGTAGCCCCTTTTATTGGTAAATGGTCGTCAACTGAAGTTGAAGATGAAAGTTTTAAAACAGCGCTAAGTCTTTTTGAATCTTTTGCAACTCATATGGATGAGGCCCTTAGTATTGTGAATGAAATGTTTGAAACTGAAACCGAAATGGCAAACTCAATTCGTTTTCATGAAGATCAAGGTTTTATTTTATCTTCTGCTCCTATTAATCCAGGAAAAATGTTTTATGAGCAAGTTCTATCACAAGCTCAGTCGGTTGTTTTTACTTCGGCCACTCTGGCTAATGAAACCGGGACTAGTGGTATGGAACAGGTTAAGTGGATGACGGGATATAATCTATTGCCAGGTGAGAGAAGATTCAAAGGTGGGTTATTTTTAAAAAATAATTTTGATTATAAAAATAACGCAAAAGTTTTTCTTTGCTCAGATGTTCCTTCTATTTATTCAAATGATTATGTGCAAACAGTATTACAAAATATCAATCCTATTATTGATGAAATAGGAGGAAAAACTTTATTGCTTTTTTCTTCAAGACAACGATTTGAGATTGCATGTGAAGTGATTCTTTCGCGGTTTGAAGGAGAATTAGAGATTTTTATTCAAGGGCTTGGTAAGAATGTGGTTGAAGAATTTAAAAAATCTTCGCATGGAATTCTTATAGGTATGGAATCATTTGGAGAGGGGATAGATATACCCGGGCAGAGCCTTGAATTTGTTTATGTAGATAAAATCCCTGATCTAAGACAAGACTTTGTTATACAAAAAAGAAGAGATTTTTTTCAGCAAAGATTTGGAAATGAGTTTTCACAATATTTTATGGCCACAAGAGCAAGATTACTTCATCAAAAACTTGGAAGACTTCTACGAAGAGAAACTGACAGAGGCTGCGTTATTATTACTGACCCAAGAACGGCAAAGTGGAAGGGGAGAACGATTAACGAATTCCAAGATATGATGGCCCCTTATGATATTAATCTAACATCCATCACTAAGGCCTGCGACGAAGCAAAAAACTTTTTATCTTAGATGTTTTGCAAACTGATCTTCATGTATATTAAGACTTTCGATATACACAAAAGTAGTTTGTGATAATTGCGCTTTGTAGGGAATATTTAAATGCTTGCTTACGAAAAAATCTTGAAAAGTGGCAGAAGACCGTTCAGTCTCACTATGATAAATTTTATGGTGAGTTGCCTCCAGAGTTTGACCTGAGATATCTAATTGAACTTTACTTAAACTTTGCTGTTCAAAAAAAATTGTAGATTCTTGTATTGGTTTTTTGTATTCCCAAATATTCTCAGAAGAGGCAATTTGGTACATTGTTTTTTGAAGAGGATCAACACGTTTTGCATTTGTCATCAAACAAGTAGAAGCAAATGAGGGGGTTGTAAAATAGATTTTATTTGAAAAATGAACTGTACTTGCATGATTGTTGAAACGATAACTCAGGTCTCTTGTTTCTGAGTCATAATTATATGTTTCAAGAGAGTTTAGTTCTCCTAGTCTTCTTTGTATTTCAATAAATATAGGGTCAAATTGATAAGTTAATAGATATTTAACTGTTGTGGTCATGACTTCAGATGTTTTTAATCTCGCAGTAATTTTCGCTTCAAGATAGTGATTACTTAAAACCTTTCCTGTATTGAAAAAAGTAAACTTCTCGCGAGCATA
Source organism: uncultured Oligoflexia bacterium (assembly GCA_950061135.1). GTDB lineage: Bacteria > Bdellovibrionota > Bacteriovoracia > Bacteriovoracales > Bacteriovoracaceae > CATLVU01. The sequence continues at coordinate 14,755 of CATLVU010000028.1, read as the reverse complement.
AACTTCGTTATCATCTTTGTATTGATACTCGCCAGAGATAAATTTATTATGATATTTATTCGAGAGTAGTGAACTTGTATCATCTTGCTGACTCATAATTTTCCTTTAGTTTAAAAAATATTAATAATATTTTTTTATGAAAATAATACTATTATCTTTACGATTATGGTAATAACATACCATTCACATACAAAATTTAGAATTTAGCTGAGGTTTTTAAAATGATAAAAATTGCAAAAGGCTTAGACTTACCTATTGAAGGGCAACCTAAGCAAGTCGTTGAAAAAGGAAAACCAGTAAGTAAAGTGGCCCTAATAGGTGATGACCTTGTTGGGATGAAGCCTACAATGACCGTTCAGGTCGGCGATCACGTCAAAATTGGACAAAAACTTTACGAAGACAAGAAAATGCCGGGCGTGTTTTATACATCTCCAGGTGCTGGTGAAGTTATTGAAGTTAATCGTGGTGACAAGAGAGCATTTCAATCTGTTGTTATTAAGCTTGCTGAAGATTCGTATCAAGAATTTGAAAAGTACAAAGGTGCGGATATTACAAGTTATACACGGGGTGATTTAATTAATTTAATGGTTGAATCAGGGGCATGGACATCTTTGAGAAGAAGGCCATTCTCTACAGTAGCGAATCCTGACAAAACTCCAAAAGCTATTTTCGTAACAGCAACAGACTCTCATCCTTTAGCTGCAATTCCGTATATTATAATTGATAGACGAAAAGAAGATTTTGAAAGAGGTTTGAAAGCAATAGCAAAGCTTTCACCAAAAACTTATTTATGCAAAAGCAAGCCAAAGCAATTAGTAGAAAATCAAATTGAAGGTTTGGAAGAGCATTGTTTTGTAGGTCCACATCCAAGTGGCCTAGTAGGAACTCATATTCATAATCTTGATCCTGTTGGGCAAAATTCATTTGTATGGCATATAAATTACCAAGATGTAATCGCTTTAGGTTCTCTATTAAATACAGGGAAGCTTGATACGGAGAGAGTTATTTCATTAGCTGGACCAGCAGCAAAGGATCCAAGACTTGTTGTAACAAGAGCTGGAGCATGCCTTGAAGAACTTGTAAAAGATGAACTGAACACTGAAAGTGAAGTTAGAACTATATCTGGTTCAGTGTTTGGTGGCCGAAATGCACAAGGACCATTAGGTTATCTTGGAAAATTTCATCTCCAAGTGAGTCTTTTAAAAGAGGGAAGAGATAGAGAGTTCTTAGGTTGGCATAGTCCAGGCTTTGATCGTTTTTCTGTGAAGCCTATTTATTTATCAAAAATGATGTTTAAGAAATTTAATTTCACAACCAATGGTAACGGTTCATTAAGATCGATTGTTCCAATCGGTTCTTATGAAAAAGTAATGCCTTTAGATATTCACGCGACTTATTTATTGCGATCTATTATGAGCAATAATACTGATATGTGTGTAAAGCTTGGTGCTTTGGAGCTAGATGAGGAAGATCTGTCATTATGTACATTTGTCGATCCTTGTAAGAATGATTTTGCTCCAAAATTAAGAGAAAATTTAATTGAAATTGAGAAGGAAGGATAATGAAGTTTTTACGAGATGCGTTAGACAGTGTAGAACCTCATTTTCATAAAGGCGGCAAATTAGAAATTCTTTATCCTCTTTATGAGATGATTGATACATTTATGTTCACTCCAGGGCAGGTTGCTTCTGGGAACACACATGTAAGAGATGGTATTGATCTTAAAAGAACAATGATCACAGTAGCGATGGCACTAGGGCCTGTTATCTTGATGACTTTATATAATACAGGTTATCAGGCAAACTCGGCGCTTGCAGGAGCAGGATTAGAAGCAGTTGGCTGGAGAGCTGACTTAATTAGACTTTTAGGCCTAGGCTTTGATCCATCAAATATTTTACATAATATGGTCCACGGTTTTATGTGGTTTTTTCCAATCTTTCTTGTAACACAAATTGCAGGTGGGATTTGGGAAGTCATATTTGCAACTGTAAGAGGTCATGAGGTTAATGAGGGATTTTTAGTTACAGGTCTTTTATTTCCTTTGATTTTACCTCCTACAATTCCTTTATGGCAGGTTGCTGTTGGTATTTCTTTTGGTGTTGTTATTGGTAAAGAAATCTACGGTGGAACTGGGAGAAATATTTTTAACCCAGCTCTAACGGCTAGAGCATTTTTATTCTTCGCTTATCCTGCACAGATTTCAGGGGATGCAGTATGGACAGCTGTAGATGGTTACACGGGCGCAACTGCATTAGCTCAGGCAGCTCAAGGTGGCGTTGAAGCAATAACATATACTTGGTGGGATTCATTTATTGGTCTTATTCCAGGTTCAATGGGTGAGACTTCAGCCCTTGCATGTTTAATGGGTGCTGGATATTTAATTTTAACTGGTATTGGTTCATGGAGAGTGATGCTTTCTACTGTTCTGGGTATGATTGCAATGACTTTACTATTAAATCTAATTGGAAGTGATACAAATCCAATGGTTTCAATGGGACCTCATTGGCATTTTGTTCTTGGTGGTTTTGCTTTTGCTTTCGTTTTTATGGCCACTGATCCAGTTAGTGCGAGTATGACAGAGACTGGTAAATTTGTTTATGGTTTCTTTATTGGTGTACTTGGTATTTTAGTTCGAGTGATTAACCCTGCTTATCCTGAAGGGTGGATGTTGGCCATTTTATTTATGAACTCTATGGCACCTCTAATTGATTACTTTGTTTTAGAAAAAAATATTAAAAGAAGGATGGCAAGAGATGTCTAAGGGAAATGAAGTTACAAAAACGTTATTAGTTGCAACACTTCTTTGTATCGTATGTTCAGTCTTAGTTTCGATTACAGTTGTAAGTTTGAGACCTACGCAGAATAAAAACGCTGATCTTGATTTTAAGAAAAATATTTTGATGAGTGCGGGACTTCTAGAAGAAGGACAAGACATTGAAGAAGCGTTTAGCAAAGTTACACCAGTGCTTGTAGATATGGAAACTGGTAAGATTGTTGAGAACGAAAGTCTTTTAAAAGGTTATAACCAGACTAAGGCTTCTACTAATCCTGCGCTAAATACTAAAATTAAGCCCGAAAATGATATTGCAGGGCTTTCAATGCGTGCCAAGCTTGCAAAGGTTTATTTAACTAAAAACTCTGCTGGAAAAATTGAAACAATGATTTTCAATGTGAGAGGTAAAGGACTTTGGTCGACAATGTATGGATTTATTGCTGTAGATTCAGATACAAATACAATTAAGGGGTTTGGTTATTATTCTCATGGTGAAACACCAGGACTTGGTGGGGAAGTTGATAATCCAAGCTGGAAAGAGCAGTGGATTGGAAAGAAAATCTTTGATGCTGATTGGGATGTTCAATTTGCAGTAGCTAAAGCAGAAGCTTCTAGTGAGTATCAAGTTGATGGACTTTCTGGCGCGACTATTACTTGTAATGGAGTTACAAGCTCTATGAAGTATTGGTTTGGGCCTAATGCCTATGGAAAGTTTTTAGAAAATGTAAGATCGGGAGAAATCTAAGATGAAGATAAAAGAATTAATCACAAAACCGATTATTAGCGACAACCCAATTGCCTTACAAATCTTGGGTATTTGTTCAGCTCTTGCGGTAACAGTTCAACTTAAAAATGTTTTTGTTATGTGTGGTGCTGTTATAATGGTAGTTGCATTTGCAAACGTAGGTGTTTCACTTATTAGGAATCATGTTCCAAATTCAATTAGAATTATCGTTCAAATGACTATTATTGCATCGCTTGTTATTATTGCTGAGCAATTTTTAAAAGCCTTTGTATATGACCAATGGAAAACAATGGCAGTTTATGTTGGTTTGATTATTACTAACTGTATTGTGATGGGACGTACTGAAGCTTTTGGTATGAAAAATGGTCCTATTGCTTCTTTTTGGGACGGTATTGGTAATGGACTCGGGTACTCTTTTATTCTCATCATTGTTGGTTTCTTTAGAGAGTTATTTGGGTCAGGTAAGCTTTTTGGATTTGAAATCTTAGCGCTTACTAAAGATGGCGGTTGGTATATGCCAAATGGTTTAATGCTACTTCCTCCAAGTGCTTTTTTTATTATCGGCTTAATCATTTGGGCCATTAGAACAAAAGATCCTTCTCAAATAGAAGAATCTAATTAGTAGGTAGGTTAGAGATGTTAGAACATTATGCAAGTTTAATTATTAAAGCGATTTTCATTGAGAACTTAGCACTATCTTTCTTTTTAGGTATGTGTACTTTTTTAGCAGTGTCTAAAAAGGTTTCAACTTCAATAGGTTTAGGTATTGCAGTTATTGTTGTTCAAACAATTACGATTCCAGTGAATAATATTTTAAATACATATTTTTTAAAGCCAGGAGCTCTTGCTTGGGCTGGTCTTGAAAGCGTGGACTTATCATTTTTAGGTTTGATTTCGTTTATCGGTGTTATTGCAGCGATGGTTCAAATCTTAGAAATGGCATTAGATAAGTTTTTTCCAACTTTATACAATACACTTGGTATCTTTCTTCCCCTAATCACAGTTAACTGTGCAATCTTAGGTGGTTCATTATTCATGAGAGAAAGAGAGTATAATTTTACTGAATCAGTTGCCTATGGATTAGGCTCTGGTTTTGGTTGGGCATTAGCAATTGCTATTCTTGCAGGTATTAGAGAAAAAATGTCTTATTCTGATGTACCTCACGGTCTTAGAGGGGTAGCAATGACTTTTATGACCTGTGGTCTATTAGCGATTGTTTTTATGAGTTTTGCGGGTATTCAATTATAAAATTATAAAGGTTATTAATTATGAATGAGGTAATTTTAGGTGTTGCGATGTTCACAGGGGTTATTTTACTCCTAGTTGGACTAATCTTAGTCGCAAGGTCAAAGCTGGTTGCAAGTGGTGATATTACATTAAATATTAATGGTGAAAAAGATATTAAGGTTAAGCCTGGTCAAAAATTATTAGGCGCACTTGCAGGTGAAAAACTTTTCTTATCATCAGCTTGTGGTGGTGGTGGAACATGTGCACAATGTAAAGCGCAGGTTTTTGAAGGGGGAGGAGACATTCTTCCTACTGAAGAATCACATATTTCTAAAAAAGAAGCTCGTGAAGGCTGGAGACTTGCTTGTCAGGTAACATGTAAGCAAGATATGAAAGTCGGTGTTCCTGAAGAAGTTTTTGGTGTGAAAAAATGGACTTGTAAAGTTCGTTCAAACGACTCAGTTGCGACATTTATTAAAGAATTAGTACTTGAGTTACCTGAAGGAGAGTCTGTACCATTTAGAGCTGGTGGTTTTATTCAGATTGAAAGACCTCCAGGGTTAAGTATTGATTTCAAAGACTTTAATATTGAAGATGAATATCGTGGTGATTGGGATAAATATAATCTATGGCAATACAAGTCTAAAGTTGATGACGAAACGATTAGGGCTTACTCAATGGCCAATTATCCAGAAGAGCGCGGGATAATTATGTTAAATGTTAGGATCGCAACTCCTCCGCCGAGTGCGCCAACTGCGCCTCCGGGAAAAATGTCATCTTATATTTATAATTTAAAAGCTGGTGATGAGTGTATTATCTCTGGCCCATTTGGAGAGTTCTTTGCTCGTGAAACTGACAAAGAGATGGTTTTTGTTGGTGGTGGAGCAGGTATGGCCCCAATGAGATCACATATTTTTGATCAGCTCAAACGTATTAAAACAAATAGAAAAATGACGTTTTGGTATGGAGCAAGATCGAAAAGAGAAATGTTCTATGTTGAAGACTTTGATGGACTACAGGCAGAGAACGATAATTTTAAATGGCATGTTGCTTTATCAGATGCTTTACCTGAAGATAACTGGACAGGCCATACAGGCTTTATTCACCAAGTACTTCTTGATGAATATTTAAGCAAACACCCGAATCCAGAAGATTGTGAGTATTATCTTTGTGGGCCTCCAATTATGAATAAATGTGTAATTGATATGTTAATTAATCTTGGAGTCGAGCCTGAAGATATTATGCTAGATGACTTTGGGGGCTAAAAATAAATTTTGCTACTAATTATTTGTTATATAAAGGGACTCGTGTTGAGTCCCTTTTTTTTAGTTTCGAGTGGATGATTGCTAAAAATTAATGTAGATTCCATTACTTAATAATCAAAGGAAAGTAATGATCACGATCTACCATAACCCCAGATGTTCTAAAAGCCGTCAAGCACTAGAGATTCTCGAAAACTCGAAAAAAGAATTTGAGATAAAAGAGTATATAAGAGAAGGTCTGAGCAAAGAAGAAATAGAACGTTTACAAAAATTATTGGGTTTAAATGTTTTAGATTTTTTAAGACAGAAAGAAACTGAGTTCAAAGAGACTAAAATTGACTGGAAAGATAATAGTTTAGCTACACAGAAATTAATAGAACTACCTAAATTACTTGAAAGGCCTATCGTAATTAATGGTGATAAAGCAGTAATAGGCCGTCCACCTGAAAATATAAAAGCTATAATTTAATGAAGTACTTATTATTAATTTTACTCTTTGTATCGTGTACCTCCCAAGAAAAGCTTATCTCTATTGAAGGCAATACAATGGGAACCTATTATAGAGTCAAAGCATATACTAAGAAAGATGCAGATGAACTCAAACAAGATGTTGATAAATTTTTAATATTATTTAATAACATTTTTTCTACATATCTACCGGATTCAGAAATTTCAAAAATTAATCGTTCTAAAGATTTAAAAGCGAAGGTCTCTCAGAGTTTCCAAAGAATGCTCATCCTTTCTCAAGAGATATATAAGAAGTCTGAAGGCCATTTTGATATTACTGTGTCTCCCATCGTTAATCTTTGGGGCTTTGGTCCTGATGGTAAAAAAAGAATTGCTCCGTCTGATGAGCAAATTAAATTAGCTCTAAAAAATATAGGCTCAGATCATTATCAAATAAAAGATAAAATCTTAAGAATGGATAAAAAACTAACTTTTGATATGTCGGCAATTGCAAAAGGCTTTGGCGTTGATGAGCTTATTAAATTTTTACAATATGATGGCATTACCAATTTATTAGTTGAAATTGGGGGAGAAGTTCGGACTTCAGGCCATAAAGATCCGGAGCAAAAGACACCTTGGAGAGTTGGCATTGAAGGGCCGGAAGAAAATCTTGGGACAAAAATATTAAAAATAATAAATTTAAAAAATAGAGCAATGGCCACAAGTGGAAGCTATAGAAATTATCTCAAATATGGAGATAAAATTTTTAACCACACCATTAACCCTAAAACAGGATATCCGGTAGAGCATAAGACTGTATCTGTGACAGTACTAGAGGAATATTGTGCAGATGCTGATGCTTGGGCAACAGCATTGATGAGTATGGGAGTTGAAAAAGCTTCTCAGATAGCAAAAAGATATGACTTAAGCATTTTAATTCAGTATAAAGAAAATGATCAGATCAAAACATATACAAGTCCTGCTTTTGATAAAGAGATGGAGAATTAATGGAAACATTTTTAGTCACAGCGTCAGTTTTTATAGTTGCCTTCCTTGCAATGGCGGTCGGAGTAATTATCTCAGGTAAAACGATTAAGGGTTCTTGTGGTGGATTAAGTACGCTTTTTGGAAAAGGTGCTTGTGAGATTTGTGAAAAAAAAGATAGATGTGAGAAGTCTGGGAAAAAATTAAAATCCTAAAAGTAATGTAAATTTTCAAAACTATGGCATAATTTTTATGTGTCTAAACTTAAAGAATTAAAAAGTATTTATAAGCTTGGTGCTTTTGAACATGAACTTGTTCGTTTTCAAGAACTAGGCTCAATTAGTTGTTCTGCTGGTACATATCCTGTCCACGGGTTTTCCATTGGTTCACAAAAGCCGGAATCTCCAGTTCTTGGAGTTTTTGGAGGTGTACATGGACTTGAAAGAGTTGGAACTCATGTCACTATAACTTTTCTTCAACATGTAATAGAAAGACTCAATTGGGACAAAGACTTTATTCGTTTTTTAGAAGACTTTAGAATTGTTTCTATTCCCCTTATTAATCCAGGGGGAATGGCGATGCTAAAGCGCTCTAATCCAAATAATGTTGATCTTATGAGAAATGCTCCAATCGAAGCTGAAGGGGTTAAGCCATGGCAGTTGTTTTCAGGTCAGTCAATTTCTCCTAAATTAATGTGGTACAGGGGAAATCAGGATAAACTGGAAAAAGAAAATCAAATATTAGTAAAGTTTGTTCAAGAAGAAATTTTATCCTCTCGATTTGCCATGAGTATTGATATTCATTCGGGTTTTGGACTGCAAGATAGACTTTGGTACCCTTATGCTAAAACAGATCAAGCATTTCCTTATGAACAAATTGTAAAAAACTTTGAAAAATCATTAGCAAGAACTTATCCCTATCATATTTATAAAATTGAGAAGCAATCAGACTCATATAAGATTCATGGTGATATCTGGGATTATCTTTTTGATCTTCATTATAATAATAGAAATGATAATTATTATATTCCTTGGACATTAGAGTTGGGTTCTTGGCGATGGGTTAAGAAAAACCCGATGCAATTATTTTCAGTGCTAGGTCTTTTTAATCCTGTTGAACAACATCGTTATAACCGAATAATGAGACGTCATATATTATTGTTAAGTCATTACTATCGTATTGTGAATAATTATGATGCATTAATTTAGGAAGCTTATGGAAATTGTTCTTCTAAGAGGTCTCATTCGTGAAAAACGTCATTGGAATGATTTTCCTCTGGCTTTATCTAAGCTTTTACCCGATGCTAAAATTACTCAAATAGAATATCCTAGTGCAGGTATAAGGCATCGAGAAAAATTTCCTCTTAATATAAAAAAACTAGTAGACGATCTTCGTTCTCAATTAGAAGAAAAAAATGGCGCTAGAATCTTAGTCGCAATCTCACTTGGCGGAATGGTGGCGCTTAATTGGTCAAAAATTTTTCCTAATGATTTTGATAAACTAGTAATCATTAATTCTTCCGCTAGAAACCTGTCACTGCCCCATGAAAGAATGAATATCAAAGAGTGGAAAAAAATTTTTAATATTCTAAAAACAAAGTCAGAGTTCGAAAAAGAATTAGCGATTTTAGAACTTACAACAAACAAATTGAGCTTGGATCAAAAAAACAAGATAGCAACTCAATATGCAAGTTATGCTAAAGAATGTCCTATAACATTACAAAATCTTCTAAGGCAATTAGCACTTGCAACAAGTTTAAAAGCTCCTAAGATGAATCGAGATATTCTCTTTTGTGTAGGGGATAAAGATTTATTAGCGCGGCCATCTTGCTCAAAGAAAATGAGTGACTTTTATGGTTCAGAGCTTCGAATTGCAAAAGACGCAGGGCATGATCTTTCTTTGGATGCTCCAAATTGGCTTGCAGCAGAGATAAAAAACTTGATAGTTTAAAACTATCAAAGTATTCACTGATAATATTTGAACCTTTATGGTTTGTTAGTTAAGCTTAGAGCATAATTTTAACTAAGGAGCAAAAAATGAGCTTAAACACAGGAATTGAAGAGTCTAAAAGAGCTGAGATAGCTAAAGATTTGTCTAAGGTATTAGCTGAAACATATACCTTGTATATGAAAACCCATAAGTATCATTGGAATGTTACGGGTCCAATGTTCCAGGCATTACACACAATGTTTGAAGAGCAATATACAGAACTAGCAACGGCAGTTGATGAAATTGCAGAGAGAATAAGAGTTATGGGGGTTAAAGCTCCTGGATCTTATTCTGAATTCAGTAAACTAAGTGAAGTGTCAGAAGACTCTTCTGTGGATACTGATGCAATGACAATGGTTGCAAATCTTTTAAAAGATCATGAGCAAATTGTTAGAACTTCAAAGTCTATCTTACCTAAACTTGAAGGTGCTAATGATGAAGGAACAAATGGACTTCTTGGGGCGAGAATTGAGCTTCATGAAAAGACAGCTTGGATGCTTAAGAGTATGCTAGGCTAAATGGCAACGATAACACAATTAGAATATGTTTTAGCAGTAGCTAAAGCAAAGCATTTTGGAAAGGCGGCTGAGGAATGTCATGTTGCTCAGCCTTCTTTATCAAATCAAATACAAAAATTCGAAGATGAAATTGGTGTAGTGATCTTTGATCGCTCAAAAAAACCCATTTTGATTACGGATATGGGGCTAGAGATTATTGAACAGGCCCAGATAGTGATCCAAGAATTTAAAAGATTACAAGTAATTGCTGATAATGGAAAATCATATCCTCGCGGGGATTTCAACCTTGCAGTTATTCCAACTTTGGCCCCTTATGTAATACCTTATTTTATCGGAGAGTTTTCCAAAAAATATCCAGACGTAAATTTAAAAATCAATGAGTATAAAACTGAAGATATTGTAAAAAAGCTAATTAATGATGAAATTGATGGTGCTTTACTAGTCACTCCATTAAATGATGATCGCTTAATTGAACGACATTTATTTTATGAGCCTTTTTATGCTTATGTTTCAGAGAATTTGCCACTAGCTAAGAAAAAAGTGCTTAAAGAGTCAGACTTAGATGTTAATAATTTGTGGTTACTCGAAGAGGGACATTGCTTTCGCAGTCAGGTTTTAAAAGTTTGCAGTTTGAATAAAAAATCAAGTGCACTATCAAATGTTGAGTTTGCTAGTGGTAATCTTGAAACATTAAAAAACTTAGTGAAAAAAAATTCAGGTTATACTCTATTGCCAGAGCTAGCAATAATGGATTTATCAAAAGAAGATCGAAAAAAATATATCCATAAGATCAATGATCCCATTCCAACAAGAGAAGTTAGTCTTGTCCATGGTAGAGTTTTTTATAAAGAAAATATTATGAATGCCCTAGAAGACTGTATCGTAAAAGGTATTCCTAAGAATATTCGTTCCTTAAAAAAAGACAGTTATTCAGTCATTGATATTGATTAAAACTTAATCTTTTCTTCATTAAAATACTTTATTTTAATTTCTTTAGGCTTCAGGTTTTGTGGATAGGTATTTTCAATCCAAGTTTTGATATTTGATTTTATCAACTCAATTGTACTTGCAGTGAAAAGAGCGTTCTCTGTAGTGAAATAGGCCTTAATTGATTGAGGAGACTGTTTAACCATTACCACTAATTTATCACTGATTGGAAACTTTGAGATGCGATAGACTGCATAAAAATGAGTTAAAGCTGCTGCTGAAACAAAGAGGTGAAAAACTTCATGAGGGCCTAAAACTTGTGGTAAGATTGTAAATGACCCTGCAAAGTCAATGATCGCACCAATTGTATACAGACTTCCTCCTAGAAATAAGTAAGTAAAAGTTTTTCGTTCAGCCTTTTTAATATAATAACAAGTAAAGATGCTCATCCATCCCATTGAGATAAAAAAGCTAAGAAGTAACCATTCAGGCATGTCTTTAAAAAAGATTGAGGTTAAGCAGACACCTGTTATTGCTAATATCCAGATCATAATTAGCGGGAGCCACCTTTTAAGCCCACGTAATAAAATAATATGAAAAGGAACAAAAGATCCGCTGATCATTAAGTAAATACCAGCATGATCTAAGATTTGAAGTACATAATTAGAGGTCGTACCTTTTTCAAGTAAGTGGTAAACACCGCTCATTGAAAATAGAAATGTGGCACAAAAAATATAAATACTATGGCCTGTAACTCTCAAAGCATTACCTCGACTGAGCCATATTAGTCTCAAACCAAAGACAAGAAAAAAAAGCGCTGTTAGTAAATGTGTAATAGAGCTTATTGGCTCAGAAAAGCCTAAAAATGCAATACTTGAGTGGTCCATGACTTATTCCTTATGAATTGAAGCTGCTTCATCTTAGCATCGGCCCTAATCAATATCAATATAGCAAAATATCCAGCGATGATAGCTTAAGGCTATCACTTGATAGAGATATGGTATTGGAAAACTATCAGGATATTCCGTAAACTACAGTAAGTAAATGAACAACAAAGGAGATATTTATGAGTTCAATTATTAACAGTGAAGTTCAAGATTTTAAAGTTCAAGCATATCATAATAATGATTTTGCTACAGTAACTAAAGAAGATTTAAAAGGGAAATGGTCAATCTTCTTTTTTTATCCTGCAGATTTTACTTTTGTATGTCCGACGGAATTAGGTGATATGGCTGATAAATATGCGGAGTTTCAAAAAATGGGAGTAGAGGTTTATTCAGTAAGTACAGATACTCATTTTACTCATAAGGCGTGGCATGACACTTCAGATACTATAAAGAAAATCAACTATCCAATGTTGGCGGATCCAACAGGCGCTCTTTCAAAGCAATTTGGAGTTTATATTGAAGAAGAGGGGCTTGCTTACCGTGGGACATTCTTAGTGAATCCTGAAGGAAAAATTAAAGTTGCAGAGATTCACGATAACGGCATAGGAAGAAATGCTGATGAATTAATGAGAAAAGTTCAGGCGGCTCAGTTTATTGCTGAAAATCCAAATGAGGTTTGTCCTGCAAAATGGAAGCCTGGATCAGATACGTTAAAACCAGGACTTGATTTAGTCGGAAAAATTTAAGTTATAAAATAAATAAAGAAGGAGTTTAAGATGTTGGATAAAGAAATATTGGCGCAGTTAAAAGATGTATTTTCAAAGTTAGAGAACTCGATAGAGCTTGTGTACCAAAAGTCTAACCACGAGAAGCAAGATGAGTTATTGAGTTACTTAGAGGGAGTTGCAAGTACTTCAGAGAAAATAAGCTTAATCGCTGATAATGAAGAATCTGATGCTCCTTCTTTTAAAATTACAAGAAATGGAGTGGACTCTGGGATTTCTATATTGGGAATTCCAGGTGGACACGAGTTTTCTTCATTAATTATCGCGATTTTAAATGCTGATGGAAAAGGAAAATTCCCAGACGATAATATTCAAGCTCGTATTAAGGCATTAAAAGGCCCTATCCATTTGAGGACGTTTATTTCACTTTCATGTGAGAACTGTCCTGAAGTTGTACAAGCTCTAAATATGATGGCATTAGTTCACGATGATTTTACACATCAAATGATTGATGGTGCTTATAGGCAAGAAGAAATAGAGTCTTTGAAGATCCAAGGTGTGCCAAGTGTTTTAGATAAGAACAAACTAGTGAGTGCGGGGAAAATTGAATTATCTGATTTAATAGAAAAACTTGAAAAACATTATGGTAAAAATGAAAAGCAAGGTCAAAACCAAGATCTTGGGATATGTGATGTTGCAGTAATAGGAGCAGGCCCTGGTGGTGCATCTGCTGCAATTTATAGCGCAAGAAAAGGATTAAAGACAGTTGTCATCGCTGATAAAATTGGGGGACAAGTGCAAGATACGAAGGGGATTGAGAACTTAATATCGGTTCCTTATATTGAGGGCCCGCAATTGTCTAATCATCTAACTGAGCATATGTCACAATATGATATCTCTTTGTATGAACATAGAAGAGTACAAAATATTGAAAATGGTGAATATAAGACTTTGTACTTAACAAGTGGAGAGTTTATTAAGGCCAAATCAATTATTGTTGCTACGGGTGCAAAATGGAGAAAGCTTGGAGTTCACGGAGAAGGAGAGTATATAGGGAGAGGAGTGGCCTATTGCCCTCATTGTGACGGCCCATACTATAAAGGAAAAGACGTTATTGTTGTGGGAGGTGGAAACTCAGGAGTAGAAGCGGCAATTGATCTTGCAGGAATAGTTAAATCAGTTACTGTTTTAGAGTTTGCCGATATTTTTAAAGCGGATCAAGTTTTATTAGATAAATTAAATTCTCTGGCAAATGTAAAGACGATTTCTAATGCTATGACTACTGAAGTAGTTGGTAACGGTGAAAAAGTAATCTCTCTTAAATATAAAGATAGAGAAACAGAAGTAGAGCATGAGTTACCAATTGATGGAGTATTTGTACAAATAGGCCTTGTTCCAAATAGCGAGTTTATTAAAGATTTGGTTGAGATCAATAAGTTTGGTGAAATAGTTGTGGATGGAAAAGGCAAGACATCGATAGATGGAATTTATGCCGCAGGAGATGTCACAACAACACCTTTTAAACAAATAATTATATCAATGGGAGAGGGAGCGAAAGCGGCACTATCTGTTTTTGAAAAACTAATGGTGGCCTAAATTCTATTGAGACAATTCCAATTCATTTTTAATCTATTGCCTAGAATTTGAAAGCTATCAGTCAGTTCTAGGCATTTAGGTTTTGTAAGTTGTTTATATGCTTTCATTTTTGAGTAACAATACCACAGCATATTGTCAGAGTTCACAATATCATCATTTCTTGAGGCCGCTATTTTACAAGATAAGACATCGAGTTTTGTCATATTATCAGTTAGACAACCCCACTCATGTCTATTACCGCTTTCCAGACATTCTTTGACTGGGCCATATTCATAATGATCGGGATTATTCATGCAACGTCTAAGATATGGATAGTATTGGCCGGAACTAATTTTTAACAAATTGATATCTTCTGTATTTTCTGGATATTTTTTAAAAATTGAACAAAGTTGTGAAGCCTGAATATAATCAATTTTTTGGTTCAAAATATTTGAAATGGAATCTTTAAAGCTTTTTGAATGTTCTTGTTCGGAAATAATTTGATGGTCTTTTTGAAAGTTTAAAATTTTAAGCCTTATAGACTCGAGCCCTCTTGTTAGTTTGAGCTTTGATTTTAAAAGTTCGCTTAAGCTTTGTTTGATATTAGGATTATATCTTAGTAAATGGCGAAGATAGATGTTCTTAGAATTCTCTACAATAAAGTCCACAAAAATATTTAAATCTTTTTTTAAAAAA
>CATLVU010000027.1 GCA_950061135.1 uncultured Oligoflexia bacterium | reverse complement strand
GCTTGTTTTAATTTGGTAGCCACTAAAAATGCCTTTCGAAGCAATTCTGAAACCGATGAATCTTTACTTATCGAATCTTTTTGAAGTTCTCTAACTATAAAGCTCATATCTCCCTCTCCCCTTAAAGGCCTAGTAAAGGTAATACCTTGCTTGCATGTTGAGTAACAAAGTCACCGACAGACACTAAAGCTGAACTCTTAGAAAGAAAACTCCATGATTTCTGAGCAAGCGTTTTATCTTTGTATTGATCTGGCAAAGCAATCTGTGTTTTTATGATTTCTACATTCGCTTTAGCTGCCTCTTTTATATTCTCGTCTATTTTTTCATTGTCAATTTCTACAAGTAAACCTTTAAGAAGCTCTAGTACTTCAGAAGAACTATTATTTATATATGACTGCGTACTATCTGTTGTCCCTTGTTGAACTTGTGACTGATTCATGTTTTCTACATAAATTATGTTATTTATTGCAGGGAAATGCATCGTGCCTTTATCTGGGTTTTCTCGTGCCTTTTCTATTTCTTTTATTCCCTCATGGGTAATGGACACACCTCCTCCCATTGCCCTAGATTTCATAAGCATTTCACCTTCAAGATATTTGGAAATCTGCATAACCTCATCGAATGGAACACCTACACTTTTACAAATTTCATTTATATTAACCATTACCATTTCATTACCATTGCTTTGTTTATAAATTTCTTCTAGCACCTGAAACCTTTGTGCATTTTTTCTTTTTACATCCATAATGTTTCCTTTATTTTTATCATTACTATCCACTTTTTTTCGTCCGTCTTTTCGCATGTGGGCACATGCCTCGTCAAGAGTTCCTAGGTGCCTTGTCGCTTAATAAGCTGATGAACAATTTTTTCGGAGCTCCATTCTAGATTTGTTTTAGTCCATTTCATTTAAATCTAATATTTTTAATTACTTATCGGACATTCAGTTCAGACTATGAATAAATAAAAATTAAGATGCAGGTAATCCCTACATCTTAACTCGGTTAATCTAGGCATCTTGTTCTCACAAAGTGAGCAACTGTTGTGTGACTACATCCAAACATTCTTGCGATTGCCCTATAGGAAACTTCATAGCGTATTAATTCTTTAATTCTATCCTCGTACTCCGACAGTTTTACTTTTTCTAATTGATAGCCCTTGGGTCTACCTAATGGTTTACCAGTTGCTTTCCTCTTTGATAAAGCTTCCTTTGTTCTGGCGGAAATTAAGGATCTTTCTATCTCTGCACTTAATGAGAATGCAAATGCCAATACCTTAGATGAAATATCATTACCAAGTTCGTACCCTTCTTTTACAGTATAAACTTTTACATCCAACTCCATCAAAGTATTTAGTGTTGCCATAATATCGAAGAGAGACCTTCCGATCCTACTAAGCTCTGTAACAATCAGAACATCACCTTTTTGCATTTTTCCGATCAGCTTACCTAGGCTTCTATCAAAAACTTTCTTAGTACCACTAATGGTTTCCTCAACCCATTCATCAATCTTGATTCCTTTTTTATCAGCGAATTCAAGAAGGCCGTATCTTTGGTTTTGATAATCTTGTTGCGAAGTACTCACGCGAATATAACAGTAATTTTTAGGCATAGTTCCTCCTGGTTTAGTTAAACCTATTAATTCATTTAAATTTATACATATTGGAATACAGAGAGCAGACTTCTTTAACACCATAATGGAAACTTATGACGTTCGTTTAAGCTGTCCACATATACTTAAATTAATGTAGATACTTTTTCATTTCATCATTTAATTCTTCAATTATTTCAAATTCATCATCAAGCAATCTATCTCCTCCCGGAATATAGACTCCATATACTCCGGTTATATCCTCTAAAACAGCTTCTACAGAACCACTATCTATTTCCAAAAATGGACGTTGATTCTTAAAGGTTCTATATATTCTTGAAATGCTTCTGTGTTGAATCGCATAGCTGTATATCAAAGCATCAATATAATCAGAAGAAGTTGGATGTCCAACATCCAACCTCCCGTCAATAATATCGCTTACTGTTTCATATAAAATTTCTGCTCTTTGTTCTAAAAATTTAACATTCATTCTGCCTCCTATCTTTAATCTATAAAAAATTTTCTTTTTCCTTTATATAGCCCACTTATTTGATCTTTATCCTCTTCTGATATATTTCCAAAAAATATTGTTGATGGAAGTTCTTTTCTTTGAACCATTCTCAACAGTGAGCCAATAGAAATCAAAGCTACTCCTGCAATAGATGCCAAATTACCAGCCATTAGAAACTTATCAGCACTACTTAATTTTCTTAATCCTTGTTCAGTCATAATCACTCCTTATATTTAAGACCGTTTACATCTCTCTTATATCCAGTAATTGGTATAAGAGACTATGAGGCAATTACGCCTTTTTAAACATTGGAGAAACTATGACAACTGAAAAGAAATCTACTAAAAACGAAGTAAACAAAATCATAAAAAGTGATTGGATTGATTTTGGAATTCGAGCACTAACAACAATTGCAACGGCATATGCGACAGGATATATAACTTCTGTAGCTGCTGAGCATAGATCAATTCGAAGAGCAAAGAAAGCCTCAAAAGTCTCTGGAGGTAACGTTCACCTATTGGAAAATAAAAGAGTTGCCAACAATTAGAGTTTAACTTTAAACACCGAAGACGAGATTAAGTCATAAACAACAAAAATAGATTTGATCTCGTCTTTGTTTGTCGAGATCAAGTCTATGGGTGATGAATTCATATTATTGAACCGAAAGGAGATACAATGTAATTAAGGAGAATATGTGCTTTCAAAAAATCTAAGAAAAATTTTAGATAATAAAGACTTATCTGTTGCAGAGCTTGCCAGAAATGTAGGAGTTCCAAGATCTACAATAAATACTTGGCTCAATAGCAATTCTAATCCTGACCTACATCAACTTGATAAAGTTGCTCGTTACCTTGGTTGCACAATCGAAGGATTAGCATTCGGACGTGAACAAGAAAATATTCTAGAGAAAATACTTGAGGAAACCGAAATTCATAGTGGACTCTATCGAATTAAAATTTCTAAAGTGGATGAAAAATAGAGAGTAGTTATACTTGTAAAAGTCTCTGAATTTACCAACTAAAAAAGAGAGAAGAATATGGATACAAAAAAAGAATTAAAGCAAAAAATCCTAAACGACCTCGGGGAAGTAATGTTTAAAAACATCTGTAATAAATGCCAACAATACTTACCAAAAGAAGATGCTATTGCAATTGAGCACGCAGTTCTAATGTGTTTAGCAGAAAAATCTCAAGACGCTTATCTAGCCAGACTTGTAGCACGTTACAACCTAGAATGTGAACTTGAAGAAGTAAAATATTTAGAGGGGTATAACCTGTCTATGCGAGTAATCTCTACTGTAATGGATTCTCTGTTACAAGAAAAACTTGCCAATGAAAAAGCTTCTTAATTACTACAAAGTTTAAATTAATTAACCGGAGGTACGCTTATGAAAAGTTTAAAATTAATTTTATTCATAGTGAGTTTATTAACATTTTTAGTTTCTTGTAACGAACCAGAGAACAGTGCTTCTAATAGCAATGGAAAAGATGTTGTTAATAGTAATAACAAAGTATTAAAGGAAAAGTACTTTGTGTACGTAACAAATTTTGATGATGACACTCTTTCTGTTAAGAAGCTAAACAACAAGCTTGGAGTTTTAGAGGATGTAGAAACCCACTACACTTGTTCAAATCCAAATATTGTTAAGCCTCATCATAATAGAAAATGGCTTTATATAAGCTGTTCTGGTCAAGATACAGTGGGTGTTTACTCGATTGATCAAGAAACAGGAGAATTAACAGGCAAAAGCCAAGTTGGAGGAGATGGTTTATATCCTCATGGACTTTCTATTTCACCAGATGGGAACCACTTGATAGTATCTTATGAGTCTAGTGCTAAATTAGTTTCCTATGAAATTGCTAATGATGGATCTTTAACCTATGTAGATGAAATTAACTCCGCGGTAGCCGATGGTTCTTACGGTGCTCCACATGATGTTTGGGCATATCAAGGGTTTGTTTATGTAGCTAACTACTCAGCAAGTGCTCACAGTATTGGTGTATTTGA
This sequence comes from uncultured Oligoflexia bacterium, assembly GCA_950061135.1. Classification (GTDB taxonomy): domain Bacteria; phylum Bdellovibrionota; class Bacteriovoracia; order Bacteriovoracales; family Bacteriovoracaceae; genus CATLVU01. Next base: position 24,449 of record CATLVU010000027.1, on the reverse strand, counting down.
GTTAGATGAAAATGGAATGTTTACTCTAGTAGAGTATCAAGCTGCTAATGGTCTTAATCCTAAAATGTTATGGCCGGCCGGTGATTTCCTAATTAGTGTAAACAGAGGTTCTGATAATATCTCAATTTTCTCAAGAGATAGTGAAACAGGAGAACTAGAGTTTATCAGAAATGAGTCTGTAGGAGACTCTCCAACTTCAATTACCTACATGCAACATGATGGTGGATATGCTATTTACGTGGCTAACTCTGCTGATGATACTGTGTCGTCGTTCACTTACGATATTTTTACTGGAGACACTACTCCTATCAGTGTTGATTCTGTTGGAGATAAACCAGTTCATATCATTGGTATCTCGGCTATTGGTAAACTAATTTCTCTAAATGGAAATGAAGGGAACTTAACGGCTCATAATAAAGAAAGTAATGGCTCTATTTCTAATACAGGAGAAGATTCTTATGTTGGGAATAATCCGACAGCTTTTACGCAAATCGCAATATCTAAATAAAAAAATAAAGAGAGAGGAGAAAGAACTCCTCTCTTTTAGGTTTTCAGGGGGAATTTATGTCTAATGAGTTTGGTGAAAAACAAAAAGAAAGTTTAAGAAAAAAGTTTAATGATGAATCAAAAGCATATACTAAAGACGATGTAAAAAAGGCAATCGGACTTGAGAGTGAAGCAGCTAAAAAGTATGGGGACATACCTGAATCTCTAAACAAGATGATAAATCAAATGAAATTACTTTTCGAAATTTTAAAGGATTACTGGAATAGTAAATATGAAGAAATACCTTGGGGATCTATAGCCTCAATAGTTTTCTGTGTACTATACTTTGTGAGTCCCATAGACCTTATTCCAGACTTCATCCCCATAATAGGCTATTTAGACGATGCGTTTGTTTTAAAGCTTACATTAGATTTTATTCAAGATGATTTAAAAGAATACTGTAAATTCAAAAAATATAAAATATCAGATTATTTTTAAGGAAAAATTATGAAGTATACTAACCAGATTTCCGAGTACATTATTGACTTGGAATTACCCGAATATAGAAGGTGGCAAGATGTCATAAAAAAAGAAAAGAAAATAGCGAAGAGACTTTGTAAAGATGCAATCGCCGATATCGATGCCGTAGGCCCTTCTCCATTAATTAGAAAATTTATGTCATCAATTTTAAAAAATACATACTGTTATGGTGGCGGTTTATATACTGAGGAGATGCAAAGCTGGTCAGATGCTCTGAATATGTCTCTGTCAGACATAGTTCTTGTTAACTGTACGTATGAGCTTTCACATTTAGAGAATATTAGCATCTTTGGATGTACTGCAGGGATTAAATATGTTCCCAACTTGGGAATGGTTCATGTCCGTAATATGGACTGGCCAATAGCTTCTATAGGTCCTGCGACAAGAATATTTAGATTTAAAAAAAAGAGTAGAGAGTTTATTAGCGTTGGCCTTCCAGGAAAGGTAAGTGTCATTTCGGGAATGCTTCCTGGGAAATATTCCGTAACAATAAACTGGGCACCTTCAAACTTCAGACCAAGTTTTGATTTTGGGCCATCATTTTTATTAAGAGATGTTCTTGAAAGCTGCGATAGCTACGATGAAGCCGTTAGTTACTTATCAGGAACAAGCTTGTCTTCTCATGTTTTCTATACTGTTTGTGGATCTAAAAAAGGAGAAGGGTGTATTATTGAGCGAACAAAGAGTAGTTATAATATTCGAGAGTGGACAGGAGGTGTCCTTACACAAGCGAATCATTTTGAAGGAAAGTTTAAGTCTCATAATCATTCCTTAAACTTACTTGAGGAAGATGATGATCCTGACACAGAAACAGCTTATGAGGATTCAGTAAATAGAGCTGAAACGCTTAAGGAGTCTTTAGCTATTAAGAAAGTGACCAAGATTTCAGATCTTCGGAAAGCTCTAAATATATCCCCTGTTCAAAACGAAGAATCTCATCAACAGATGATTTTTATACCCAATAAAGGGGAATATAAGATCTGGGCTTCTCGACCAAAATAGTAGGTTTTTAAAGATAGGACTTAAAACTTACCAGTAAATATTCGCTTTCTATCTGGTGCACCTAGACGCTCGCTGCATAGCACACTCAGCATCGAAATAAATTTTGTTTAAAAAAGTGGATGTGTCCGTAGCTCGGTCTGTCCCTGTCCCCCGCAAAATCATACAACTACGGACACCAAAAATTTTTAATACAACTCATATTATATTAATAAAAACATATACTTATATATAATATATATATTCTTTTATAGTAAATATAGTATTTGTCCTTTGTGTCCGTAGTATTTTTATATAATCTGCACTAGAGTTGAAAAATTTTTTTTGGGGTAAATTTTTTTACCTTTTTTATATAGAGAGTGTTTTTTTCACTCGTCCGCACCTACATCTACGGACACCTACCTAAGTAATTAATATTAAAAGAGAATTTTGTGATTTTACTGTCCGTAGCAAGAGTCGTTATTACGTCCATGGACACTAAAAACCTCAAAAAACAACATAAGTAGCTGAATTCACGTTAGAGAGACTAAATTGATGCTTTATATAACCCTCTTCTAAGCTAAACAGCACAATCAAATTTGCAATTCCAAAAATTTTTCATATTAATTTATAATGAACAAAGAAAAGCTATCCTTTACCAATTTACTCAGTTGCCTAACAAAAGAAGGGTCAATTCCGTTAGACACAATTTTTTATTGGAAAATTTTTATAGAAGACGACATCAATCACATTCTGAAGAATAATGAAAAACTTAAAACAATTTTTTTAAATGAACTAAAAAAACTCGTGGTAAATAAAATTCCTACATATATCCCCTTTAACTTAACTCAGACTTACACCAAAAAACATAACAATTCTTTAGATAAACTTCCTATGGATCACAGACCTTTAACAAGAGACAGAACTTGGCAACCAGAAGTTATATACGATAAAGAGGTTCAAAATATGTGGCATAGAGATGAACACTTTAAAGTTGTACCTGTATCGACGGAAGTTAACTTAAGAAATAAATCAAAAATGGAGAATATCCAGAACATTGTCCTTAAGCCTAAAGGTGATATCTCTCACTCAAGTGACTCATTTTTCAAAGAGATACCAAGCCTATCACATCAAAACCTAGGTAAGCATAAAACTGACTGGGCCATAGAATGGATTTGTAATCCTCCAAAACAAGATACAAAACTCTTTATCGATTATGAATTTTGTCCACCTGTAGACTTGGGAGAAATTAAAAAATTTAAAACAGTCTCTCCACATAAGCTCTCCGATACTTCTTTGTTATCTCCATTAAGTAAACTTTTACTAACGAATAAAGAAATTTTTCAAAAAAAGGAAGAATGGCAAACTCTCATTAAATTTAATGTAGCCGAGAGAGTTGAAGAATTTATTCAAATTACAGAAAATACAAAGCAAGCAGCCTTTATTCAAGCGCTCTCTCCAAGAAACCATGAATATCGAATAAGTTTAGACAGTATTCCCCTTAAACATGTTGAGGATACAAATCTCTATTTTCCATATCACAAGGATTCTTATAATTTTCTAAGAGAAAATATAAAGGATATATGGTTTTTAATCCAACTTGAGCAATTTTATCATCTAAGAAAATCAACCAAGACTCTCAAAGCGGAAACCCAACTAATTGTTCGATTGCTTCACGAAGAAATCCAAAACAACAAACTAATATCTGACAATACCAAGCTAATGATTTCTAGAATGAATAGGCAAGGGCAGCCTTTAAACAAGAACACTTTAAAAAAGCTAGCTATCTCAGAAGAATACACAAGCATAGTTAATGAAGTTGTTGGAAAGCTTATAACAGATAATTATTTAGATACTGATCATCTTTCAGAAGAAGAACTGGAAGCACTAAACCCAAAACTTAAAGCGAGAGTTAGTAATATTTTATATCGTCATGTAAAATAATTTTTTTTGCCCCGACAATTTAGAGTGAATGAAAGTGAAATAATTACCTTATAGGAATAAATAAGGTGATTTATGGCAGACGAAATTTTACATGTAAACAAACAAAAGCTCTTTGACAAAAAAATATGGAGAATTGACGATGTAGCGTCTGCCTTACAGCTTAGTAAGAAAACGATCTACAACAAGACGAGTAAGGGTGAAATACCGCATTATAAGAAAGGCAAGATCTTATACTTTAGGCCAGATGAAATAGAAGACTGGCTCATGGAGGGAAATCTATGAACAAAAAGTATAAAAAACTACCTAACTTTGTAGGTATATACAAACACACAGATTCAAATAAGTATCGAGTTGAAAAAAGGATTAATGGAAAATACTTTTCTCAAACCTTTAAATCACTTAAAGAAGCTACTTATTGGAGAAATACCTTTAATCCTTTTAATAGCACTCAAGAAAAAAATGATTTAGACTCTATGACTTTTAAAAAGCTGTGGATGAAGTATGAAGAAATTCACTTCGCTTCAGTAGAAAAGTCTACTCAGGGAATGAAGAGGCAAAAGATAAGTGTCTTTATGGACATGATTGGTGATTTAAAGATATCTAAAATCACACCAGACTTTTTAGACTTTGTTCTGCGAGAAAAGAAAAAAGAAGCGACAAGTGCACCATATTCAAAAAGATACAATTTCCACAAACCTCTAGATGAAATAAAAGCTGTATTCAACTGGTATAAGGAAAACTACAACTACAAGTTTCACAATCCAGTATTAAAAAGACACTACTCCCTAGGAATTATTAGAAAAACTAAACGCAAAGAAAAGGTGCTTAGTCGTGAGCAACTAGTGAACTTTATCAAAGCGATTGATATACCTGTATATCAAGACTTTGCAATTGTTCAGCTCTTTTCAGCGGGAAGATTTGGTGAAATAGCTGGCTCCCAACAAAAAAATCTGAACTTAATAGAAAACTTTTTAATTATTAAGGAAGTTGTTGTCGAGGATCAAAGCAAGAAGTTTCTAGAGCTTAAACCATATCCAAAAAATGGACACACTAGAACTGTTTCTATTAGTTCTGAAATGTTTAGACTGGCGATTCTTAGAAGGCTTAATGACTCGGTAGAAGGGTGTGGATATCTCTTTCATATAGATGGAAAACCATTAAGGTATAGACATGTTCAGTATCGCTATAATAAGGCCTTAAAGAAGATTGGTCTTTTTCCTGATTATAGTTCTACTCACTTTATGAGATACACAATGGCAACTGAATCGAGAAGAGTTATGGGAAGCCTTGATGCAGCTCAATCTGTTACTGGCCACCACTCAGTAAAGATGGCTGAACATTACGCAAAAATCCCTACTAAGCTTCAAGAAGAAACAGTTAGTAAAGTCGGAGAATCACTGACGGAATGTTGGCAAAGACTCGAATCACTACCTATACTTTCTCAGTAGTCGTACTCAGTCGTACTTTAACAAAAAAAAAGCCTTCTTTAATAAGAAGGCTTTTTTAAAGTACTGATTTTATTGGGATTTATCAGCGTAGAATTTTAAACTGGTCGGGGTGAGAGGATTCGAACCTCCGACCTCCTCGTCCCAAACGAGTTACGCTACCAGGCTGCGCTACACCCCGAATCTTTTTCAAGAGTAGTAATTTTTAAATGATTTTAAGGGCTTTGGCAACAATCTAATCAAAGAATTTAATTAGTTGTTGCAAGGCTTTTGCTCGATGAGAATTAAGTGCTTTCCACCCAGGGTTCTCAGCGATTGACTCGCCGCCCAGTTTATTTGGAAAAAATACAGGGTCATATCCAAAGCCATTGGAACCTTTAAGTTCTGTTCCTATTTTTCCTACTAGGCGCCCTTCGAAAAAATATACTTCTTCAGGTGAAATATAAACACAGAGGACACAAATAAAATAAGCATTTCTATTTTGTTCATCACTTAAAATTTTTATTAACTCGCTACATTTATCTTTATAATCAGGAAATTCTGGTACGAACCTAGCAGAATAAATTCCAAGAATATCATCTCTACATTCTAAAACAAGGCCTGAATCATCAGATAAAACAGGCCTTTTAAATTTCTCATAATATGCTTGTGCTTTTTTAAAAGCATTTTCTTCAAAAGATTTTCCATCCTCGATAACTTCTAATTTTTCTGGAGCTGACTCGATTTCAATTTGTGTCTCTTTAAAAAAATCTTTTAGCTCGTCTGCTTTATGTTTATTAGAAGAAGCAAGAATTAGTTTCATTGAAGTGCAGCTTTTTGTTTTTCGAAAACAGTTTTTAAGGACTCTTGGGCGCAATCAAAAATTTGATTCATTTGATCGCGACTAAACGGATCACCTTCAGCGGTTCCTTGAACTTCAACAAATTTACCACTTTCTGTCATAACAATATTTACATCAGCTTCACAAGTAGAGTCTTCTTCATAATTTAAGTCAGCAATAATATCACCGTCTTTATTGATTCCGATACTAACAGCTCCTAATCTTTCTTTAAGCGGAGTGCTTGTAATTTTGCCTTCTTTTAAAAGTTTATTTACCGCTATTTCAAGTGCAAGGTAGGCTCCTGATATTGATGTCGTTCTCGTTCCTCCATCAGCAACTAAAACATCACAATCTAAAATGATTTGCCTCTCCCCTAATTTTTGCATATCAACAACTGCTCTTAAGGCACGTCCAATTAAACGTTGAATTTCTTGAGTTCGGCCTGACGGTCCTTTTCTTTCTCTTCTTATACGGTCATGTGTTGAACGCGGGAGCATATTATATTCAGCGGTAACCCATCCTGAACCTTTACCTTTCATCCAAGGTGGTACGTTTTCTTCAATTGTTGCAGTAATTAAAACTCTTGTATTTCCAAAGCTTGCAATTAAAGCTCCTTCTGCATATGGATTGACGTTTAACTCAAACTTTACATCTCTTGGAGTCGATCTTTTAATCTCTGACATACCTACCCTTTACCTTTTTATTAATCTTATATACTACATTTATAACAGAGGAATTACGTTTATGCACCATACTCACCTTGATAAGATTTCTTCTACTCAATCTTATCTTACAGAAAATATAAATGAGCTATCGCATCCAACACTCATCAGTTGTGACCAACAAACAGAAGGTAAGGGGCAATACGATCGTATCTGGCATTCTTTTGATGGTACAGTATGTTTCTCATTCACTTGGGAAGCGGCTTCTATCACATCCTTAACTTCTTTAGAAATAGGTTTTCTCATAACTCAGTTTATAAAGGCTGAATATAATATTGAAACATTTTTGAAATGGCCTAACGACATTCTAGATTCAAAGGGACATAAACTTGGAGGAATCTTGATACATAATACAAGGTCTTCTTATTATGTAGTAGGAGTTGGTTTCAACTTATTTTCTAGCTCTAGTGATACAAAACAAAAATTTAAAAATGCTTTCCTTTTTAACACTCCACAGAGTAAAAAAAGTTTTTGTTCTAAACTTTATAATTATATTCTTAAAAACCGTATCTCTTCCAATCTCATTACAGATAAATGGACAAAGAGAAACCTATATCACAATAAAAGAGTCAGGCTGGTAACAAAAGAAAACGAAATAATTGGAACCTTCAACGGAATTCAAAACGATGGAGCGATTTTAATTAATCAAAAAGCTTTTTATAGCGGATCACTCTTTATTGCTGAGTAACTCTGCTTTGATTTCTTTAAGTTCTTTTGAAATTAGATTTTCTGCTAAGTCAGGAACTACTTCCCAGGCAACATTTTTAATTTCAGACTTAAACTTTTGCTCTAATAATTCTTCTAAAACTTTTCGAACAATTTTTTCTAATTTTTCTTCACTAATTTCTGTTGAAACCGAATTCACTTCAGGCTCTTGAGCGACAACCTCTTCTGGAAAATCTTCAGGTCCTTGAATAGGCTCAAAGTCAATTTCATGAGGTTCAAAGTTACTCGTCGAAGAATCTTCCTCTTTAACCTCTTCTAATGTGTATGGCTTAATTTCTTCAATCTCATCTGTCTCTATTGGGGCGATAACTTCAGGAATATCCTCATCAATTTGTTGTTCTAATAAATCTATATCTTCGTCAGTAGTGTTCCCACCTTCAGATACAGATATTTCTTGCAAGCTATCCATATCAGGATATTCAAGGTCTTCTTCAGCAGGTAAACTTTGTTCTTCATCCATAATAGGAGGAAAATCACTTTCCTCTTCTTCTTCGATCTCATTGTTTTGCTGTAAAAATTCTTGAGGTATCTCAATCTCAGTCGTACTGTCTTCGTCTTCAACTAACTTAGATTCATTTTCAATAACAGGTGGAAGCTCTGGCGACTCAAGCCCTTGTCCCCATTCTTTTAAACTTTCAGCTAAGATATTTTCAACTTCTTCGGCTTCTTCTTCAACGGGTTCAGCCGCTTCAGGTTCCGGCTGCTTAACAACCCACTCCTCAGGATTAAACTCTTCTACCTTTTCAGGTTCTGTTTCTGTTTCAATAACTTCAGGAACACTTTGAACAAATTCATCAGCCACTTCTTCAACTATATCATCAGAACTTACTTCCAAGTCTTCAACAAGTTCTCGGCAATGATTAATAAACTGATTTCCATCAAAAGGCTTTATGATATAACGAGAAGCACCTACTTGTTCTAGTAAACCTTCATCAATTGTATCAAATGTTCCAAACATAACTAAGAATCTAAGATCTGATTTAACTGCTCGAAGCTCATTGATTAAATCATATCCTGTTTTATTCTCTGACAGATTAAAGTCTAACAAAATAACATCAGGCCCTGTTGACTTAACTTGCTCGATTAAAGACTCTTCAGTTAAGCATTCAACTAATTGGTAATTTTCAGATTCTAATGTAATCTTGATAACTTTTTGAATTGTTTGGCTGTCATCAGCAATCAAAAACTTATGGGCCATTTGCGAACTTCCTTATTCTTCCAAATCCTAAAATAGTGAAATCACTATAACAATTAGCTTAAAGAAAGAGAGTTAAAAAGTCTAATTTTAAAGCTAAAACTCAAGAACCATACAAGATTGGTTATCTATATTCCCTCTTTCATTGGAAAGATTAAATAATATATCTGCCCGTTCTTCTAGTGTTAGTGAAGCTTTTAAAAAATGACTCAAAATTTCTGACTCATTTATATGAGAATACACCCCATCAGAAAGTGATACTAGGATATCTCCTTCTCTTAACCTGACTTCTTTACTTTGATAATGTAACTGACTAAACAAGCCAAAGCCACTTAGTGATATTGTATTTTTAAATTCTCCATCATTATCCAACTGATATTGGGCCAAACTATCAGGAGCGCAAATCTGATGAGATTTCCCATCCCTTAATAAGTAAACACTACAATTTCCTGTTGATAAAAGGCTGATGCTATTAAGTGACTTTGCAATCACCACTCCTGAAGACCCAGAACGAAGTGTATGCGATTTAGTGTTATTAAGGTTCATTAATTCTTCATGGGCACTCAAGCAACTATTAATGAGAATATTCGTTTCAAGTAAATATTTATTACTATAGAAAAATGGCAGAGTTGAATCTTTATCTACAATTCCTTTTTTGTAAAAGCTCTGTATATGATTACTTAAAAATGGAACACATTCCTCTCCCTTACCGACTCCCCCAAAACCATCCAGTAAAATAAAAAGCTCAGCTTCTAAATCACATTGATAAAAATCTTCATTTATTTCCAAAAATGGGCCTTGATGACTTTTCCCAAAAACGCTTTTTAATTCCATTTTTACTCCAAGTAATTGTCCAACTTATTTGCCGCTTTAATATAATAATCACTACCAACAGGGGAAACTTGTAAAACTTCCTGAAACTTTTCTTTAGCTTGGCCGTATGAACTCATTGATTCCGCAATAAGGCCTTCCCTATATAGTTTTCTTGATCGCATTTTTAATTCTTTTAAAATAACTTCTCTTTCCTCTAAAGCCTCTTCTTCAACTGGATTGTATTTTAAAACTTCTCCATAAGTTTCAAATGCCTGTTTTAGATCTTGCCCCTCTTTATACGACCTAGCTTTACTTAATAATGGATTTAAAATTCTTAAAAGTTTTTGCTGAGACTCTCTTAACATCTTAGTTGCTTCTTTAATTAAATCTTCATCCATATCTTTAATTTCTAAGAAGTTCTCCAATGCATTAATAGCATTATACCAATCACCTTTGAGATAAAGTGCTTTACCTGGCTTTAATTTTTCGACCTTTGCATTTCTTTCAGCAATCTTTCTTTCTTTTTCAAACTTAATTCTTTCTTGCTCTTTTTGATAGGCCTCAATTTCAATTCTAAGTGATGGAACATCGATATTCTCAGGGTCTATTTTTAAAATTTGTCCAAAAAGACTTTCTGCAACAGCCACTTCACGATCTTCTACCGCTTTCTTAGCTTTCTCCAAAAGTGCTTGTATTTTAAGCTGACGTTTTCTTCGTTCTTTTTCTGCCGCTTCTTCTTTCTCTAGTTTTATCAATTTATCAACACCTTCTTGAATAAGCTTAGAAAGTGTTTGAGAATCCTTATAATTGGGATCAACTGCTATAACTTGGCCTAAGTACTCTTTTGCTTCGTAGTAAGCGCCTTCATCAAACTTCGCGAGAGTTAAAGCATAATTTTGTTCTAATTTTTCAATCACCTCTGGAGGGAGTTTTAAATTTGTTTTTGGTTTATTCTCTTGTTGTTTTTTCTGTTGTGATTCTTTAGGTTTCGCAACTTTAGCTTTCTTCGGCTCTGGTTTATCTTCTGGTCCAAATAAAACGATTGCTAAGATCAATGCACCAGCAATATAAATTACTTTTTTCTTTTCTTGAAATATTTTTGCAAGCTTTTCTTTTCCTGATAAATCTTTCTCCGCTTCAGCTGCAAACTCATCAGCATCAACTTCTTCTTCAATCACTTCCTCGACTTCGATTTCTTGATTTTCATCAACAGGCATTAAACGATCTTTTTCTGCCTCAATAAGATCTGATCGAACTTCCACGGTAAAGGATGTTGTACCAATTAAAAACTCATCTCCCGTTTCAAGAACTTTTTTATTAATACGCTCCCCATTCATCAATGTACCATTTGATGAATTCAAATCCTCTAACACTAGATTCAATGCAGTTTTCTTTATAACTGCATGAACTGTAGAAACTTCTGGGTCACTTAAAACGATCTGGCATTTTTCATCATCTCGTCCTATAAAAACTTCATTTTCTGTAACATTAAACTTATCAATGGGTGCGTATTCACCAAAAATACTTAAAGTATAATTAGCAAACCCTGAGAAAAGTTTAGTGCTATCTCCTGAGTCTTCACTCCCAAAGCCAGCGTCATCTCCAAAGCCTCCATCATCACCAAAAGCATCATCTTCGAACGAGTCGTTTTCAAAACTATCTTCCTGTTCAAACTCTTCTGCAGGAGCTTCTTCCTCTATGTCTTCAACTTGAGTTTCGTCTGTAGTATTAAACTCGTCGTTTAAAAAATCATCTTCTACCTGGTCTTCACCTTCAGGCTCTTCAGAAATATCATCCTCGACTGCTTCAACCTCATCGATAGTATTCTCAAGCTCTTCACTTTCAACTTCTTCAGGTAGCGATGAGCCCTCAACTTCTTGAGAGTTCTCCATTGGCATGAACTCTGTCTTTGTTAAATCCTCACCTTCGCTGGCTGGCGCTGCAATCTCAGGTGATACAGACATTTTTTCTAATGTCATTTTGTCAAAAAGCGAGTTATGCTCCGCCAACTTCAGAGTAAAGCGACCAATGCCAATTACACTCTCGCTATCAAGCAAACCTTTGCGAACACTAAGTCCATCAACCTGAACAAGACCAGAGCTAGATAAACTTTCAACTAATAAACTATTTTCTTCGACATACATTTTTGCATGATGCCTTGAGATTTGAATATCATCTAAAATGATATGACAATCCTTATCCCTGCCTAGAAATAACGAGTTTCCATTTAGTAGATCTTCATCTGCAATTGCTATCTCACTAACTTCAATATTATTTTCAAGTAGAATCAGCTTCATTTATCAGCCCCTTTACTTCCGAGGCACTGAACTTCTCCTTCTGCCATCCCTAAAACCACTTCTAGGTTTTTAATTTTTTCTTCTGCATTTTTATATCTTTCATCTTCAGGGTACTGATATAAAAGTCTTATAACTGCACAATACGATACAATCGCCTTAGAATACTTTACAGCTTCTTCATCTCTTGCAGCTTTGTTAAAATAATCTTGAATAGTACTATTTAACTCTTCTCGAGTTTTTCTCAAATAAAACTTTGCTAAAGGATCTCCGGGGCTCCATTGCCTTGCTGCCTCAAATTCTGCTATCGCTCTAAAAAAGTTCCCTTCTCTATATTCTCTAAGTCCTCTTTGAAAGTATAAATTTAATTTCTCTTGATTCTTTTTATCCTGAACCCTTTTCTGTTTAATAGCTTTAGCAAAAGGGTCATCAACTTCATTAAGCTTAAATGTTCCTTGAGAGGTTTTTGTTTTGCCTTCTTTACCTTTTTCCTTAGAGTCATCTTCCAAAATTATCATTACTGCAATAATGCAAACAGCAGCAAGCATCAAGGTTGTTCTTTTTTTCTCAGGAGGATTATCCTCTAAGTTATCATTTTCCTTTTTTTTATTTAAAGGGATCACATTATTTTTTTCTTTTTTCTCGACTAGTATTTTACTAAACTTGTAAACTGTCTTACCAATAATCAGCTTGTCTCCATCATGAAGCTTATGCTGTTTTACTTTTAAATCATTAATGACTATTCCATTCTGAGAGCCAAGATCAGTAACAATAAAATCATTAGCAACACGTGTAACTTCTGCGTGTTCTCTAGAACTTTTTAAGTCTAGTACTTGTATATCAGCATTTTCAGATCGACCAAGCACAACCCTATTACCTTGAAAGAAGTAGGCCTTTCCTTTGTTAGCTCCTGTCAGACAAGTTAAACGATAATGAACTCCTGCCTCCTTGGGGGATTCAAAATGCTTAAGAATTTTTACTGCCTTTAATGCCATATTATTCCACTACAAAACTTATATAAAATGCTTTTGCAAAATTATCTTTCCCCATTAAAGAAGTAACGTTAATACTATAATCCTTTCCTTGGAGCTCGTAGATTTCACTTTGATGTGTTCCTGTGTTATTTGCAGATTGATCACAAAGATCAATAATCGTTGCCGCAACACCTTCATTTCTTGCTGTATCTAATAAACTTTCACCTTGAGCTGAGCTTTCTCTTATTCCTAACAGATCTTCAGCTCTCTCATTCATATGCTCTATATTTTTCTCAGAGTTCAAAATCATTATTGGACCGTCTGCTCCCTCCATAAACTCTTTCAATATTGCTACATAACTCACATCATCTTCAATATCGACAAACTCATCACTCGTATCACTCTGTAGCTCTCGCAACCTCTGTAAGTTTGAGTTCACTGTATTTTTTATTGAATTCATTTCTTCAAAAAGCAAGACTCCTTCAACCTCTTTCTTCTTCCCTCTCATTACTTCATCGATTTCAAACTTAAATTCTTGCAAAGAACGAATAGTCAGATAATAAATAAAACCATAAAAGAAAATTGCAGCAACACATGTAATTACTAACGCCTCTAAATATGCAGTTGAATGATTACTTGCTAAATCTTGAAGTGATTGAGGCTTGAAGTGAATAGAAATAATTCCAACCGCTTCTTGCCCGCCTGTTTGAATATTATTAACTAACAGAGGTTTTGCTATCCCAATAGTATTATTGCCCAATGCTCGAACCATTTCTTTTTGATAGTTTTTTTCAGTTGAAAAATAAGCCTTGGCAGCAATTGCAAATGGCTCATCAATGTAACGATCTATTTTAGATACCGGACGAATAATTCTTCCTTGCATATCAAAAAGCTCGTAGCCTTCAACTCCTTCTGTTTTCAAACTATCATCAAGAAAGTTAGTATTTATTTTTTCAATTTCACCTCTGGCCAGGAAGATAGCATTCGCACGAGAGACTTCGTTAACATATTGAATACCTCTATTTTTTATTTCTCCTATCAAAAGGTTCTTAGATGACATTAAAACAGGACTAATAGTAAGGCCGATATTAGTACACACGAAGAGAAACAAAATTATACCCAACATGACATTCCACTCGTATTTTTCATTAAACGAATACAATATTGTCATAATCTTATTTCTAAATAAGAATTTTAGCTTTCCTGGTAAGTCACTAGGGGGTGTTTCTTTTAAAAAACTATCAAAATCCTCATTAGATTCTTTAGCAACTTTTTTCTTAATAACGACTTTTTTCTCTTTCACATAAACTAGTTGAAAAATAACATTTGGCAGGGTGATTTTATCGAGATGTTTTATTGTCGCTTTTTTTACTAATTTCCCATTTATGAATGTTCCATTACTTGAGCCCTGATCTTCAACGAAACAGGTATCTTTGTTAACGGTAATTGAAACATGTTTTTTTGATACACCATCAATCTGTACAGAGATATCACTATCAGGTGAACGCCCAATAATATTATCACCTTCTTTCAGTTCAAATTCTTTACCTCTTAGCTTTCCACCGACTGCTATTAGCTTAAACATTTATCACCTCTAAATAATCTCCACATTGTATTTCATCAGTAATAGTATTTTCTGGCAGCTCTAAAACTTGCGACGCAGAAAAATATATCCCGCTAACACGCCAAGGCTTAAAACTTTTTATAATTTTCACAACTTTAAACTCTGAGTTTAAAAAAATCACATCAATAGGAAATCTTACAAAAAAATTATGTATTGAATTGCATCTTGTAATTAAAAGAGCATCAAATCCTTCCATTGAGTCTACAAACATTAGCCCCTTAAGCCGTGAAAAAAAGGTATTTGCAATTCTTAGCTCTTTACCTAAAAAAATCTCTGTGCTCTTTTTTCTAATTTGCATCAGCCTCCACCTCCAAGAAACTCTAGAGCGATAGGAGCTGCGATTACAATTGCAACAGCAGGTAATACTAAAAAGATCATTGGAAATAATAGCTTTGTTGCTGCTTGAGCACCGAGTTTTTCTGCGGTAGCTGATCTTTTTTGCCTAAGCTCTCCAGATAGAGTTTTAAGAATAGGCCCTATCGAAGCACCAACTGAATCAGCGGCAATCAATGTTGCGCAAAAAGAAGACACAGGAAGTGCATCAATTCGCCACCCCATCTGTCTTAGAGCTTCTGCTCTACTTGCACCAATCTTAGTGTCTTTAATCATTGTTTCAAACTCATCCACAAGTGCAGACTTAGGTGCTTTTTCAATTACTTTTTGCATAGCTGCTACAAAGTCTAATCCTGCTTCGACAGAAAGGGCCAGCATATCTACAACAAAAGGCATGCTGCTAATAATCTCTTTTCTTCTGGCGTCAATTTTACCCTTGATCCAAATATCTGGATATACATATCCAAATAAAGAAACGAGTGGAGTCGCTGACAATGGCCAGTCTTGCTCTACTTCGAGGAAACTTCTCAACGCTAAATAAACAATAGGGAAACCTAAAATTAAAAATAATTTAAACGCAAAAAAATCTTCTGGTGTTAATTGCTTAGTCATTCCAGCTGAGGCCAATTTCCTACGGTACTTGTCTTTAATTTTCTTCTTATTTTTCATTCCCATGACGACCGGAGAAAAATATCTCTTAAAAAATGGTCGGGAATATTTCAGGATAATATCTTTTGTTTCTTCTACTTCCTCTTCTTGATCAGCATCTTCTAATTTCTCTTGTGCTTTAAATCGATCTTCGTCTTGAAAAACTGTTCTTGCTATTAAAAAAACTGCCAATCCAATCAAGAAAGCTCCTGCCATGTAAAGCAGGTCATTTCCTTGAATTATTTTTTCTTCATTTGTTTTTTTATACAATTTAGCAACTGCGCCTTCTGACTTTAAAACACATCGACCATTTTCAACACTTAGTGAGAAATCATTAATACTTGTTTCATCAAAACCTAAAGACTGCTTTCCCCAACTATTAAACTCGTTTGCAATTGAAAGAGTTGAATTAGGTTTTAATACTTTATCTCCTTGAAATGTAGTTGCATCTAAAAAAACTGAACATTCATTTTTAGATAAGTACGTACTTCTAATGACAAACTTCCCATAGAGTCCATTTGTGGTTTTGTAAAAGAACGTCATGTATTGAATTTTTGAATCGTCTTTACCAATCGGCAAAGTCATTTTTTTAAACTTGCTCTCGTATTTTTGAATACACGAAATATCGATTTCATCAAATTTATCTGGACACGAAGCTTGTGCATAAACTTTCAAATTTACAAAAAGCAATGCAATAAAAAAGAGTATATAATTTTTCATTACTTATAGAATATCAGATATTTGAATATACTTCAGAGCTAGCTTGCTAGGAAAATTTTCCCAATTTATAAGAGAGGGTTTTTCTCAACTAAACCTAGTTTTAATAATAAATCTTCTCTTTGATTTTCCGCGAATACTTCAGACAGACTTGGTATATGAACCGGCATGTAATCACTTAAGAAAGTTTTTTTACATTGCTCTATTCTTTTAGCTTTTTCTTCTAAAGTTGAAAACTTTATCTCCTGAGATTTTATTTTTTGCTGAACCCCTTCAAATGCCTGTTTAGCAGTTTTAAAACTTCGATAGATCAGTATATCTGCACCCGCATTGATTGCCTTTGTCGCAGCTTCTTCTACACCAAAGTGGTCGGTTATTGCCTTCATTTCCATATCGTCAGTAATAATTAACTTATTATACTTAAGTGAATCTCTTAAATATTGATATGCTTTTTCACTCAAACTACATGGCAATTGTGAATCAATCGCGTCAACTACTAGATGGGCCATCATTACAAACTCTACTCTGGATTTAGAAGCTTTAATAAATGGTAGTAATTCAAAACTCTCTATTTCTTCAATGGTTTTTTTCACATAAGGTAGATCATAATGAGAGTCTTTTGTTGTATTTCCATGTCCAGGAAAATGTTTCGCACAAGCTAGTACTCCGCCAGTATGTAAACCTCTAATTGCAGCACTGATATGCTTTTCAACGTCTTCAACACTTTTTCCAAAAGCCCTATCTCCAATTACTTTATTACTAGGATTAGACCAAATATCACTACATGGTGAAAAATTTAAATTTACACCACATGCCTTCAATTCCTCTGCCATTACTTTATGGACTTCAAAGGTTAATTTTGGAGAATCTTTCTTCGCAACTTCTAACATTGCAGGAAATTGAGTAAAGTGAGTCTGAAACCTTTTAACCCGTCCACCTTCTTGATCTACAGAAACAAATAAAGGATAGTCATCCCTTAACGACTGAATCTCATTCACTAGTTCTGCTAATTGTGCAGGCGCTTCATAATTATGTTTAAAAAGAATGACACCACCAATATTGTTCTCTTGTATCCAAGACTTTTCTTCTTCAGTTAGAGAGATTCCATCAATTCCAGTCATAAAAATCTGGCCCACGTCTTTTATATGCACTGCTATCTCCTCTCTTGCCTAATCATTGATATACCTTGAGCAATCCAAAACATTCTATCTAGTTTTAAATCTTTATCAAGAAAATATACAATCATCTGTCCACTATCTAGGTTTAATTGAAATTTATATTCCTTATTCGTTTTTTCTTCTAATTTGAACATGGCCCTTGAATACACCTTGCCAACCATTCCTTCGTACAACTCCTGATAAAAAGGATAGCCATCCCAAATGATCATGATGTTTATTTCTTCAGACATTGCCTTTTCGAGGTTTCCTCCTAAGTATAAACATTCAATTAGCTGACCATAAAAACAGACTGGTATCGAACTAGGAAAATCAAATTGTTCAATTTCTTTTTCAACTGGCTTTACAAGGCGTGATAGAAGTAAATTCTCTTTTCTATCAATCTTTATAATTGATTTGTTTTCTTTTTTATTAAACCAGATAGAAAAGCTACTCTGTACAGGGTGAACTTGCTTTTCTTTAATTACAGATGCTGTAACCGATTTTTCTAGTTCTTTGTCAGGCTGTTGTAATGAATAAATTCGCGATCTAGAAACTAGTTTGTTATCAAGATGTTTAATTTCTTTTTTTAGAAAATACCTGCCCGAACCATCTTGAAAAGTATAGAAGGTATTAACATCTTTAAGTGGTGAACCCATCCGAGGTAGCCCCGCACAGGACAAAACAAAGAAAAATATAAAAAAATACTTTAATAACATTACTTTCTTAATGATTTATTAATTAATAATCCCAACTGCTCTTCAGCATTAATGGACATATTTAAAAAGCGGATTCCCGCTTTTTGAACTTGATTAAAATTTCTTGCTTTATAAATAAACTCAAAACCATTCAAAGCAATTTCTTTACCATCAAAACCTAAGAATATTTTTCTATTCGAAATATCTATATTTTTGATAAATTCTTCTTCTTCCTTTCCATATTGAAAAGCGAGCCCTGTTACAGAAACATCGATGACTCTAAACTTTGCATATCCTTGTAGGTCTTTTGTGTTTTTTCCAATCAGGTCTAAAAAACTATCAAATAATTCATCCTCATTTTTTCCAGTTCTAATATTGATAACCTTATTTGCACCTTCATCTTCTTTATCAACTTCAATATAAAAGTATACTTCATTATGGGGGTAACACAGTAAACGAAATGACTCTCGCTTTTCAGTTTTATAAACCTCACCCTTCATTTTCAAGACAACACTTGCAGATCCTGAAACTGACTCTAGGTCGCCCTCTCCAAAGTACTGCACTTTATTTAAATAAAATGTAAAAAGAACATTTTTTTCTTTTAATAAATGGTCAGGAATATCAAATAAGCCAAGACTCAATTTCTGTTTATCAAAACTTGCTACTGAGCACGGAACTTTTTTATCACTACCCCGAACCCACAAATGTATTTCAGGAGTATCTAAACTTTTTAACTGTAGAAACTTACTCTCTTTTTCTTCTTGATTAAGTTTTCTGAAATATGCTTTACCGCCATTCATGTGCTATGAAAGAGTTGTTACCTGCTTTAGAAGGTCAATATTCTCTAAAGCCTTACCACAACCACGGACGACACAAGTTAAAGGATCTTCTGCTATTGCAACAGGAAGCCCCGTTTTCTCTTTGATTAAAATATCTAAGTTGGCCAATAGAGATCCTCCACCAGCTAAAATAATTCCATTATCAACAATATCTGCCGCTAACTCTGGCGGTGTTTTTTCAAGAAGAATTTTAATTGCTTCTATGACTTCATTAACAGGATCAGATAACGCTTCTCTTATCTCATCACTCGTAAGCTCTACTGTCTTCGGAGCCCCTGCAATTAGGTCTCTTCCTTTAACCTCATAAGTTTTGATCTCATTATTTTCAAATGGATATGCGTTACCAATTGATATTTTTATCAATTCAGCTGTTCTCTCTCCTATCAATAGAGAGTATTTTTTCTTAATATAATTAACGATTGCTTCGTCAAATTTGTCACCAGCAACTCTTTCTGATCTAGAGGATACAATACCACCAAGAGAAATAACTCCAACCTCTGTCGTTCCTCCTCCAATATCAACAATCATACTTCCTGCAGGGTCAGTAATAGGAAGACCAGCTCCAATCGCTGCTGCCATAGGCTCTTCAATTAAATATACTTCTCTTGCACCTGCTTGCTCCGCCGATTCTTTAACTGCTTTTTTCTCAACTTCTGTAACGCCAAAAGGAATACAAATTATAATTCGCGGCTTAATAAGTTTCGCGCCACTCATTGCTTTTTGAATAAAATCTTTAAGCATTGCTTGAGTAACTTCAAAGTCAGCAATAACACCATCTTTCATCGGCCTGATCGCTCGAATGGAACCAGGAGTTCTTCCAAGCATCTCTTTTGCTTCTTTACCAACAGCTAATACTTTTTTTTCACCTCTATATCCATGATGAACCGCCACAACAGATGGCTCGTTTACAACAATTCCTTTATCTTTGGCATAAACCAAGCAATTTGCAGTACCAAGGTCAATTGCTAAGTCATTAGAGAACCAATCAAATATCTTACCCAACATAAATTTACTCCACCTAGTCTAAATAACTAAAATATATATAAAAATGTACCACTGGCCTATTCAATATACAAGATTAATCAATTTTACCTCGAGTAGTTAATCAAAAAACTCCGGTTTTATTTTCTTTAAAAAACTTGCTGTAAAAGTATTATACCTATATGAATGAATTAAATAAATTTCCATCTAGTTTTGTTTCTACTCAGTTTGAACAATATTTATCTCAAAATGAAATCCAAACTATTTCTGAATCACTCGCTCACACCCTTAACCAAAAATACAATGGTGAAGAACTCGTAATCATCGGCGTTTTAAAGGGAAGTATTGTTTTTATTTCAGATCTAATAAGGCATCTAAAAGGTATCAAAGTATACGTAGACTTCGTTAAAATCTCCGCCGTTGGTAGAACAAAGGAAGAAGACGGAACAATCATTCTACATAAAGATATCAAAACAAATATTCACGGGAAAAATGTTTTAATTGTTGAAGAAATAATTGATACAGGAAGAGCATTATTTTTTCTAAAAGAAAGACTTAAGCAATCTAGTCCAAGATCAATTGAAGTTTTAACATTGCTGGACAAACCTTATCAAAGAGCTGTTCCTCTTAAAATCGATTATATAGGTAAAAAGATTGAAGATAAATTTATTATCGGTTATGGCCTAGACATTGATGAGTATGGTCGTAATCTTAGCGAAGTTTATTTTTTAAAATATCCAAACTAATCAATCTTATTATACTTACCAATACAAGTGCATTGTTGTTTACACTCACCTTCATTCGAGCCAACAAAAGAAGTCATTAACTGAAAATCTAATATTTGTTTTTGTCTTCTCCAAGATAAATCTTCATTAACTTCTGAGTCAACTAGCAATGGAATATTAACAGTTAAACCTGACTCCACATCTACAATGTCCACTGAACAATTTCCTGAATTAGTTAACTTAGAAAAACTCAAGTCATCATCTCCATCACCATCAAAACTAGTTTTGTAATTTGCAATACCACTAGTTGAACAACCTACGCCCACTTCAGAGCTAGCATTATATTCAAACCTATTGCTAAAGAACTCGATTACAACATCAGCTTCACCGGTAATAATATAATCTTCTAAAGCAATTACTGATGAAGTGGGCCCATAACATTTAATTCTTTCAAGTTGCCACGTACCGAGTAAAACATTTTCATTAATTTCATTGGTAACTTTAAGTCCACAAGAAAAAAACAAAAATATAAAACTTAAAACTCGATAGTTCATACTAGATTGATTCTTCGGCTCTAGTTAAATTTAATTTAGAAATTCCTCTACTTGTTATCGCCATCACATCTAAATCTTTCAACCAGATTCCTTCTTGCATGTTCCACTTAGAAGTCATCCCTTTAACTTCTGTTAGATCAAGAATATATCTTTCAAATTTCTCTCGTTTATCAAACAGATTTTGCCCAAGAATATTTTTAGTAAGAATCAAGCCCTCAGAAGATAATGTTTCTAAATAATTAGGCCCACGACCATGAATTGTTTTAAAACTTTCTATATACTGTTGATTAAATTCTTCAGGGTTATCACCTACATAAAATAATTTTGCTCTCGCAGGTTTTTGAGAGACAAGTTTCCTACTCGACCAACTAGGCCCTCCTATAAAAGTCAAATTATTCGCATCATAGTATTGAAATGTAGGAATGATTTGAATAGCCTCATGAGGATAAGACGGGATATAAACCCAATCAAAATCGATCGATGGTTTTAAATAATTAATAATTCTTACCTGTCGTTTATTAACAGAATATATATCTTTCCATAGTTCTCTCTCTTCTCTTCTTTCCCTTGGATAACTGAGATTTAAGAGTTTTTTCACTGGAGTTAAATATTCTTTCACGCCTTTTTCGTATTTATTAAGATTTTTTAATTCAAGCTTTTCATTTAACGACTTACTCCAAATTTCATTGAGGTAAGCATGTCCTGTCTCTGACTCTTGATATAAAAGACCTAATTTACTTCCAAAATAATTCTTAAATTCATCACTCGAAATTTTCTCTATTTGCGATTCAATCGAACCAGGGATTTCCAAGAGTAAATGATTTTTTTGAGAGCGAGGTAAATTAACAGGTGATAGAGAAATAAAATAAACTCCGTACTTACGGGCCTCTAAATATTCTTTTTTAGCAAGGTCAGGAAAAACACCTCCGATTATTACCGATACTTGTTTTTCTAGAATGAGCTCTTCAACAAGTTTCGCCGATAAAAAATCATGGCCCTGATTATCTTTTATGTAGATATTAATTTCATCTTCTCTTTGTATTTGTGATTGATTTTTTAAAGCAGTATTAACACCCGTTAAAACTTGCCTTCCGAAACGTTTTTTATCACCTGAAAGCGGAACAATTACACCAACAGCATTAGTATTGATCTTTGAAAAGCTTTTCATTTTATTTTGGAAGTCACTAATAAAAGCTTCCACTTCTGCTTCATTAGAGTAAGTACTTGCTAGCCAATCCATTAAGTCTCTGGCTTCATCTTTTTTTCCTGAAAAATAAAGTTGACCGATTTCTCGTTGAACCAAATAAATTATTAAAAACTTGGAATTCTTCTCATGCTTTTCAAACAACGAACCTTTTTCCAAAAAAGATAAATTATTAAAATGGTCTAATAAAAAATCTTTATACTGGTATTTATTTACCTCTGACAAAGAGTCTAGTTTGTATCCTAGAAAGATCAGCGCATCTGAGACTTCTAATGAGTTATTTTCATTATGTGATAATGAGAGCTTCAATTTATAATATTTTTCTTTTTCTGAGTCTTCAAAATATTCAACCTTAATTCGTGAGAGAATATTTTTACTTAAATCAAACTCATTGCGTTTAAAATACGAACTCGCAAGATTCAAATCGATTTGTGAGTTTAAATTTAAATCTTTTTCTACATGTTCTTTTGCAATTTCAAAATAAGTAATTGCTTGGAGATAATCTAATTGTGAAAAGAAAATCACACCGATATGATTATACTTTTTTGCTCTTTCATCAGGGTTTAAAGTTGCATCGTCTAGTTCTTGTAGTTTTTTTAAAGCCTCTAATTTATCTCCATCTTTATAAATAAACTGGATCGACTCCATTTGCTTTAAAAAAGCTGGCGTATAAATTTCTTGCTCAGATAAAAGCTTCACACCAGAACATGCAGAAATTAGTAAGAAGACAAGAACTAAATATATTCTCAAAACCATGTAAACAACCTTGTTTTTTTCAACATTTGAATGCTTACATTCTAACTTTTGATTTAGCTATTTGTCATGTTTCGTCTGAGAAAATTGAGTCTATTGAAAGAACTCTTTTACCTTTTCAAAAAAACCACTGGAGTTTGGATTCGTTTGAGAATGTTCAAGAGTAGATAATTGCTCAAAAAGCTCTCTTTGCTCATCTGATAGTTTAGTTGGTGTCTCAACTAATATTGCAATAATTTGATCACCTACCCCATAACCGCCGAGTTTTTCTATTCCTTTACCTTTTAACCTCATCTTCTTTCCAGACTGGACGCCTGCAGGAATAGTCATTTCAACTTTTCCATTTAAAGTTGGTACCTCAATTACTGCACCAAGTGCAGCTTGAGAAAAAGTGATTGGAACATCGCAGTAAATGTCAAATCCCTCTCTATCAAAAAAAGCATGATCTTGAATTAACAACTGAACGTATAAGTCACCATTGGGGCCACCATTAGAACCAACATCACCCTCTCTTGAAAGTTTTAGGCGCTGGCCATGTCCAATCCCTGCTGGAACTTTAACAGAAAGAGTCACTTTTTTACGAGTTCTTTCAGCAAGCTCCCCAGTTCCTTGGCAATAAGGGCAAGTTTGGGCAATAGTAAAAAAGCCTTGTTGTCTTCTTACTTCACCGGTTCCACCACAAGTATTACAAGTTGTAGGAGTCGTTCCCTCTTTTACAATATTTCTAACGATTGTAACTTCTTTTTCTATTCCAAAGGCTGCTTCTTCGAATGAGATATCTAATTGAACTTGTAAGTCTTCACCTCGACGAGCTCTAGATCGGCCTCCTCCACTACGACGGCCACCACCACCTCCAAACATATCACCAAAAAGATCACCAAAAATATCGCCCAAGTCACCAAAGTCACCCCCAGCACCAAAACCACCGCCGAAGCCTCCGGCCTGACCATCAACACCTGCATGTCCAAACTGATCATATTTAGCTCTTTTCTCAGAATCAGATAATATTTGATAAGCTTCATTAATTTCTTTAAATTTTTCTTCTGCATTTTTTGATTTATTACGATCAGGATGATATTCGAAAGCTTTCTTTCTAAAAGCAATTTTTAACTGCTCATCAGTTGCCCTTTTAGAAACTCCTAGTATGTCGTAATAATCTCTTTTTTCTGGCATATTTACATATTATTTAAATAGTTAAAAATAGATTATACTAAAATTAATGATACTTCTAAATATTCTTATAATTTATAGATTTGATAAAATATGAAAATTAATGGTAAAA
>CATLVU010000026.1 GCA_950061135.1 uncultured Oligoflexia bacterium | reverse complement strand
GTAAAGTCCTGTAGTGGCGAAGGTAGTGCACGGGGGACTGTGTGTGAGAATAGCAAGATGCTCCCATTATTTTAAAATAAAAAAGCCTGAGTTTATCTCAGGCTTTTTTGTTTTAGATATATGTTATGGAGCTTGCTATTCGTAGAGTGAATGAAGAAAAAGGTGACTAAATGTCACGTTTTTCGATTGAGCCAAGATGCTCCCATTATTTAAAAAAAGAGAACCCTTGTGGTTCTCTTTTTTTTTTATCATTAGATCAACTTATTGATTCTTAATATGGCTAATACTTTTCTGAATAAATCTTTTTTCTAACTTTATATATTCTAAAGTATTCATATTTTTGTTTTTTAGGGACATGACATTCAATATATCCATTATTTTTTTCTTGAGTTTGTGTGCTTATATCTCCTGTTAAGAAAGTTTTAGTTTGGTTATGCCACAGGGAAAAGCCGTATTTGTTATATTTTTTGGGAAAAATTGTTTTTTGGTTTCGAAAACTTACAATCTCATATTCAAAATATTCTGAGTTTATCAATTTGTATTGTAATAATTCTTTAGAGCATTCGGTAGCTATTCTTTCAGATATAAATCCTATTCCAAAGCTATGTGTGTAATTACGAATGTCGCCTGAGTAAGAAATTGTTGAAGAAGCCATCAAAATTTGTATCAGGGCCTTTTTCATAATTTAGTACCTGTGTAAAGTTTCTATTGTTTTGTATTCAAGATCTTCAGAGATAAGTTGTGATTGTTCTATTTTCTCTATAGCACCTTTAATGTCAGACTCTGATAGTTCAAAGTAATTTCTTTTCTGCCTAGTATGAACAGCCCTCCATCCATATCCCCATCTGAAAGATGTGCTGGACTACGGATTACCTCCAAATCTAACACCAAGTTTCATCCCATAAGATATTAGAGTTAAAGTAATTTCTCCTTTGCTTTGTACACATTGTTGCAGCTTTTCATCTGCGTACTTTCTTTGTTCTTTCGAGCCACCTAGCCAGTAATGAACATCGTGCTCGATACAACAATCACTCCAAAGCTTTGAATCTTTTTTAGAAATACCCTCTGGAAACATAGAACATTCGTCTGTACTGAAATTATTTAGCTGGTAAGGAGTGTCTTGCGCTTCAACTAAAACTGAAGATAGTAAAAGTATGGCCACGATTATTTTATTTATTTTGTATTTCATACTTCTAAGGATAGTAGATTTATTTTTGAATGATGGTGGTTATATCCCAAGAATGAGCTTGTTCAGGATATAATGATTTTTGTGGTTTAAAGTCAGATGAATCATCAATTGCATTCGCTCTGAGGACAATAACTTCAGGATGAGCTTTCAGAGAGGCATAGATAGGTGTTCCGCACTTTGGACAAAAATGTGAGTTAATGTTCTCTCCACTACCACCGGGGTAGCTATAGATGGACAGCTTCCCTGAGGAAGAGAAGTCCTCTAGCTTAACAGTTAAAGCAGTAAGATGTCCGCCCCCATTAATTTTGTTGCAGTCATTACAGTGGCAAATAAAAGAAAAACTATTTTCGTTCGTCTTAAAGGAAAATTTAACTGACTGGCAGTGACACCTACCTGAGTTCACTTAGGAAGCCTTTTTTTGAGATGCTTGTTCAGTATTTTTGTAATTCCCTTCTACTGTTGTAAGTTTTCTTAATTCAGTAAAGTAAAAACTCTGATAGATTTTATGAATTAAACCATGGCAACCAATACCTAAAGTTAAATTTCGAATAGCACTAGCATCATTGGGGCTTAATGAATTGTGTCCCTGATGGGCTAGAAGGTTTCTTATTTCTAGCATTTGATGTTCAGAAAGAATTTTTGATAAATCCTTTGTCATGAAATTAATAAAATGTTTTTTATTCTGAAAAGCCTTTCGAAAACAAAAATTACTTGTTTTGTCACATTTTCCAATAAAATAAATAAGCTGACCGATTGAAAAGTTTTTGCTGTATTTACTAAGGGCTATACATGATGCATTTTCTTTTTCTAGATGAAGTTTTGGAGGATGAATCGATGGGTCAACCCAGAATTCACTTCCATAGCCTGAACGTTTAATATGATTTATGACTAGGTCATTAAGGATAATTTCAATTGATTTTAAGTATGAAAATGCGATACGGCCCAAATTATGATGACGATTTTCTATAATGTCCAATTCTGCCATTTCAATTTCAGCTTTAGCTGCGTGAGGAAGTTTTTGATAAATTTCTTCTGGAAAAGCATAGTTATGTAAAGTTTTGAGAACTTGTCCAGCGCCTTGTTTGTTTAGTGCATGATGCCCATTTATAACAAGTTTTTCATTCTGTTCGAGTTGATCAAAATACTGTTCCTCGGCTAAGTCCTGTACAAAAGTTGGATAGCGAATAGAGGTCGTGAATGGAGAGAGTCCGTTTATCGTGTTCTCTACAAATTCGTTATCGATATAAAGCTCAGATAATTTTCTGGCAGTTTCTTGAGGTGCAAATTCAAGTAAAGTGAAGTCAGATATTTTAAACCAAGCTTCAACCTTTTTGTCTTCATAAAAGTCTAGAGTATAGGATTGCTCTTTTTTATTAATTGAATCGACTATGCCTGTTACCTTTGCAACCCATAAATTATTAAAGTCTGTTATATACAGATGGGTACTTACATTGTTTTCTTGGTTCGTTGTTAAAACCTGTTTCATTTGTTCGATTTTGGCCTGCGCAGACCTTTCTTTATTAATTATTTTTCCCCAATATGCATAGTTTGATTTTTGGGATTTGATTAGATTGGCCAATAAGTCATGAAACTCATGTGCTTGAGTATATTGAGATTCAGTATTTTTGTTTAGAAATGGATTGAAAGTTAAATAAAAATGTATAGCACTCATTGTACCTCTTGGAATTAATTATCTGTCTTTTCTTGTCGGTTTCTTTAGATAAATATTTAGAAAAAACTTGATGGAGTACACATAAATTAGTGCTACAATAGTACTACCTATAAAGGAGAGCTTGTGAAAAACTTATTAGGTATTTTTCTTTGTATAATGTCTTTTTATTCTTACTCATATGATGAATATAGTAATGATTTACCTCCGGAAGAGAATTATCAAGATTACGAGGATGAACCAATTGAAAAAGATTATCCAATGGATCAACCACGATATGAAGATGACCCAGGTCAAGCAGATTATGATCAAGTACCTAGTAATGAAGACCCAAATGAGTATTCAGAGCCAGAATATTCTGATGATTACTAGGAACTTTTGCGTTCTGAAATGAAATCTTCTAAAATTAGTAAATGAATAGAAAAACGTTAAAATTTGAAATTTTGTTTAGTATGCTCGTTGGTAGTTTGGTGTGCTTGTATTTAGTAACAAAAAGTTTAAGCTTGGATACAGTATATGAAATTTCAAGTGAAAATTCCCATCATAATTTTTTAGTTTTTTATACTTTATCGAAGTTGTCTCAAGTATATTATTATACAGGAGCTTGGCTTTTAATGTCGCTTGCTGCTTTTGGAGTAGCGTATCACTTTTTGCTCAAACGCCGTAATAAGTGGTTTGATTCTTTTTTCTTTTTTATAAATTTATGCTTTTTTTATTCGCTTACTTATTTATTTTCCCCTGACTTGTTAGGTGAAGGTTTAAAATTGATCTCTGAGAAACATGTAAGTATTGCCTTTGCTTCGGTATTGATGATTTTGTCTTTTGCCTGTTTGGTTTTTATGAATATTCAGCTTTCATGGGGACGAATTCAGATGTTGTTTAGAAGTGTGTTTCAAAAAATTTATTCCTATCAGCGATTTCTAAATATTAAAGTAAAGACCATAAGTAACGGTACTCTTTTGGTATTTAGAAAACTATCAAAGGAAAAACTTAAAAACAAAATTGGAACAAAGCTAAAAGAATCTGCAGAGGAAGTTATTACTGAAATTGTCACAAAGCCTGAAGAGTCACAAAAGCCTGAGCTTGTTAATAGCAGTAACGTTTCAGATACTGTAGCTGAAGAAAGTCTTCCCGAGATAACAAAAACGGATTTAGAGGAAGTAGTTAAAAGAAAAAAGACTAAGCCTTTAGGGAAATTCAATACTAAGGATCTAATTAATACGATTTCAAAATCTCAAACTCATTCGCAAGTTCAAAGTCCCGATAAAAATTATTTTGAAACAATAATAAAAGCAATTGAAGAAAAATTAGCTGAATTTAAATTAGACGGGAAAATCATTAATGTTTTGAAGGGTCCTGTTGTTGATACATTCGAATTAGAGCTTGGAAGTGGAGTTAAGGTATCAAAAGTTACCGGACTAAGTGATGATATAGGGCTCGCGCTAAATGGTGCTCCAATACGTATTGTATATCCAATGAGAGGTAAATCGACAATCGGAATTGAAGTTCCAAGAAACCCTAGAGAATTTATTTTCTTAGATGAAGTCTTGAATTCAAATTCTTTTAATGATGCTGTTCAAAGACTTCCAATCGCAATGGGTAAAGATGCTTTTGGAGAAGTAAAAGTTGTTGATCTCGCAGCAATGCCTCATATGTTAGTTGCTGGTGCTACAGGTGCTGGTAAATCTGTTTTTATAAACACTTTGTTAGTCTCACTAATTATTAAGAAATCTCCTCAGCAATTAAAATTAATATTAATTGATCCGAAACAACTTGAACTTGCACTTTTTCAAGACCTTCCTCACTTGATGTTACCAGTGTTAACAGATCCTCAGTCCTCAGCTATTTCATTATTATGGGCCGTGCAGGAAATGGATAGAAGATATTCAATTTTAAAAGAATTAGGTGTTAAAAATATTGAAGGGTTTAATAAAAAGTTAAAAACTTGTCCTGATGAAATGCTTTTTAAATTAAATAAATTCTACGAAGATGAAGAGCAGGATGGCTATGAACTGCCATATATTGTAATTGTTATTGATGAGTTTGCTGATTTGATTTTATCAAAAGCAGGTAAAGAGATAGAGTTGAATGTAAATAGATTGGCGGCAAAGGCTAGAGCTGCAGGTATTCACTTAGTTGTAGCAACCCAAAGACCTTCTACAGATGTTGTTACAGGTGTAATTAAGGCAAATTTTCCTACAAGAGTAGCTTTTAGAGTTTCTACAGGACATGATTCGAAGACTATTTTAGACCAGTATGGCTCAGAAAAATTACTTGGAAAAGGTGATATGTTGTATAAACATGGTGTTGATTTGCTTAGACTTCATTCTTCATTCGTGGAAGAAAATGAGATTGAAGGTTTGATTACAAAACTTGCAAGTATGCCAAAGTCTTTTCATTCTGGAGCTGTTGATTTTCTTGAGAATGGAGGAGAAGAGCCTTTTGATGATACTTCATCAGGAGGTTCAGGTTCATTTGAAACAGGTTCTTCTGAAGATCCAATGTATGATAGGGCCATTGAGGTTGTAATGGAGCAAGGTAGTGCTTCTGCTTCAATGATTCAGAGAAGACTTAGAGTAGGTTATAATAGAGCAGCTAACTTGATAGAAGAAATGGAGCGAAACGGAATAGTTGGGCCTGCGCAAGGCTCCAAACCAAGAGAGATTCTTTCTCGTTCAGAGTAAAAAATACCTATTTGCCATTTACGTACGCTTTGTGCTAAAACTGCAAAATTATTAATGTAACATTCCAATCGCTTAACTTGGATGGTCCACTACGTGGCAAAAGCGATTTGAAGTAACCAACCAGGAGACATTCATGGCAAAGACTTTAGATCTTAAAGAATTATTAGAATCAGGTGCGCATTTCGGCCACCAAACTCACAAATGGAATCCAAAAATGAAACCGTATGTATTCGGTGAAAGAAACGGAATCTATGTTATCGACCTTCAACAAACAGTTCCAATGGCACAAAAAGCATATGACTTTTTAAAGAAAACAGCTCAGTCTGGTAAGTCGGTTTTATTTGTTGGTACTAAAAGACAAGCTTCTCAAGTTGTTAGGGATGCAGCTGATGGCTGTGGTGCTTTTCACGTAACTAATAGATGGTTAGGTGGAATGTTAACAAACTATAAAACCATCGCTCTTTCTGTTGATAAACTTAGAAAAGTTGAAAAGATGAAAGAAAGTGGTGACTACAATCTTCTTACTAAAAAAGAGCAATCGAAAATAGAAAAAGAAGTTGGCAAATTAGAGAAGAACCTTGGTGGAATAAAGAACATGAGAAAATTACCAGGAGCTCTTTTTGTAGTTGACCCAACGACAGAAAGAATTGCAGTAAAAGAAGCAAATCTTTTAGGTATTCCAGTTGTTGCTATTACTGATACAAATTGTGACCCAGAAGGAATCGACTTTATCGTTCCTGGTAATGATGATGCAATTAAATCAATTACTCTTTTTACAGGATATTTTTCTAATGCTGTAGCAGAAGGAAGTAAAGGTGTTAAAAAAGAATCTGGCGCTGTTAGAGATATTTCTCTAGAAAAAGAGATTCTTGAAAAATACGAAAAAGACGTTGAATTAAAGCTTGAAGACTAATTTAAAAATATAAGGGAAGAAAAATGAGTACATTTTCTGCGAAAGACGTAAAAGAATTAAGAGAAAAAACTGGTGCCGGAATGATGGATTGTAAGAAAGCTCTTACGGAGTCTAACGGTGATATAGAAGCAGCTGTAGATTATTTAAGACAAAAAGGTTTAGCAGCAGCAGCAAAAAAAGCAAGTAGAGTAGCAGCAGAGGGTTTAGTTGGTGGTGCAGTTGAAGGAAATACAGGTGTACTAGTTGAAATTAACTGTGAGACTGACTTTGTTGCAAAAAATGATGACTTTAAGCAATTTGTAACTCAGATGTCTAATCACATACTTTCTTCTTCTGCGACTGATATTGCAGGTTTAAAAGAAGACTCAATGGGATCAGCAACAGTTCAAAAAACAGTTGAAGAACTAACATTGAAGATTGGTGAAAAAATTGATGTGAGAAGATTTGTAAAAAGATCTTTGAGCGGCGATGGGAAGATCGGTTCATATGTTCACACAGGAAAAATTGGTGTTTTAGTTGAAGTTAAGGCTGATAAAGCGGAAGCGACAAAAGCTCCAGAGTTTGCAGAGCTTGTGAATGATTTATGTCTACACGTTGCAGCTGCGGCTCCAACATTCTTACTAGCTTCTGAAATTGATGAAGACTACAAGCAAAGAGAAGCTAAGGTTTATGAAGCGCAATTAGTAGAGCAAGGTAAGCCTGAAAATATGATTCCAAACATCATTAAAGGTAAGTTAAATAAGCTTGCTTCTGAGATCTGTTTGATGGATCAGAAGTTTGTTAAAAACCCTGACTTGTCAGTTTCTGCTCTTGTAAAAGAGGTTGAAGGGAAGCTAGGTGCAAAGTTAGAAATTACAGGTTTTGATAGATTAGTTCTAGGTGAAGGGATTGAGAAAAAAGAAGACAACCTTGCCGATGAAGTAGCAAAAATGACAAAAGCATAAAACTTTTGGGGGCGCGAAAGCAGCCCCCTTTTTTTATGGGAGAACAATGAAATACAATCGAATTTTATTAAAATTATCTGGTGAGGCACTGGCAGGAAATAGCGGGTTTGGAGTTGATGGTGAAGTAATCAATAAAGTAGCAGATGAAATATCAGAGCTATATTCATTAGGTGTAGAAATTGCGATTGTTGTTGGTGGTGGAAATATTCACCGTGGTCTGTCTGGTGTTACAACAGGGATGGACAGGTCAACATCTGACTATATGGGGATGATGGCGACAGTAATTAATGCACTAGCATTACAAGATTGCTTAGAGCGAAAAGAAGTTCAGACCAGAGTATTGTCTGCGATTGAAATTAAAGAAGTTGCGGAGAATTATATTAGAAGAAGAGCAATGAGGCATCTTGAGAAAAAACGAGTAGTAATTTTTGCTGCGGGAACAGGAAGTCCTTATTTTACAACTGATACGACTGCAGCTTTAAGGGCGAATGAAGTCGGTGCAGATGTAATCATGAAGGCAACCAAAGTAGATGGTATCTACGATAAAGATCCTATGAAGTTTAATGATGCGGTAAAGTTTGACCAACTTTCTTATATTGATGTTTTAAATAAAGGTATCAAGGTAATGGACTCTACTGCTATTAGCTTGTGTATGGATAACGATATGGAAATTGTTGTTTTTGATTTATTTGAAACAGGAAATATCAAAAAAGTGGTAAGTGGTGAGAAAATAGGTACAAGAGTTACCAAGTCTTAAGGAGAGTTTTAAATGTTAAGTGAAATAAAAAATAATTTAGAAAAGTCTATGGGCCAAGCCATTCAAAATTTTCAAAATCAACTATTAAAAGTAAGAACAGGAAGAGCTAATGCAAATATCCTGGATGGGGTTCGAGTAGATTACTATGGTGCTCCAACTCCCGTTAATCAAGTTGGGCAAATCTCTACTCCTGAGGCGAGGCTTCTTCAAATTCAACCATTTGATAAAACTTTGATTTCAGAAATCGAGAAAGCAATTATAAATGCAAACTTAGGAGTAACTCCTTCTAATGACGGAAACTTTATCCGAATTCAGTTTCCAGCTTTAACAGAAGAAACAAGAAAAGATCTAGTAAAGCAGGTTAAAAAATTAGGTGAAGATGCTAAGATTGCGATTAGAGCTCATAGACGAGATGAAAACGATAGAGTGAAAAAAGCTGAAAAAGATAAAGTAATAACAGAAGATGATGTAAAAAAATTTTCTGACGAAATTCAGAAAGTTACAGATAAGTTTGTTGCAGAGGTTGATTCTATTTTAGCCACTAAAGAAAAAGAGCTTTTAACTGTTTAGCGATGAATGCAATAAAAAATGTCGCTATTATTATGGATGGAAATGGTCGTTGGGCAACGAATCGTTCCAGACCAAGAGTATGGGGCCATATAAAAGGCTCAACGAATGTTAGAAAAATTGTTACAGCTTCTTGCCGATTAAATTTAAACTCATTAACTCTTTATGCATTTTCAACAGAAAATTGGAGTAGGCCTACTTCAGAAGTAACAAGTTTATTTAAGATATTAAAAAAGTTTTTAATAAAAGAAAGAAAAACAATATTAAAAGAAAATATAAAGTTTTCTGTAATAGGAAATTATAAAGTTTTAGAAAGTGAAATTGTGACCTTGATAGACAACTTAGTTGCAGACTCAGAAAGCAATACAGGACTTCAGTTAAACATTGCAATTAATTATGGAGGCCGATCTGAAATTTTAGATGCAGTAAATAAGTTTGTAAAACTTAATCCTGGAAGAGAGCTTAGAGAAGAAGATATAACTAATAACTTATACCAACCAAATATTGCAGATTTAGATTTATTAATAAGGACTGCAGGCGATCAAAGAGTTTCAAACTTCTTGCTGTGGGAACTTTCCTATAGTGAACTGTTTTTTACTCAAACTAAATGGCCTGAATTTACAGAAGATGAATTTAAAGCAATTTTAAAAACGGTATCAGGGAAGGATAGAAAGTTTGGTGGATTATCAGTCGATTTCAAAACAGATCAACATGCAACTCGAAACTAAGTTTAGTAATACAAGTTTAAGAATTGTTTCAGCATTTGTTTTACTAGGAATTATAATTCTAGCAGCTTCTCTTGGAAGTTGGGGACTATGGTCTTTGACTTTTGTTATGGGGCTGTTAACGATTGAAGAAATATTAAGCAATTTATTTAAGACTCAAAGAATAAGCTTACAGTATATTACTGCAATGATAATTTTCATAATAGGCTATGGTCTATTGTTTTCCTTTGAGAATTATCTTTCTTATTTTGTACTGGGAGGAATTGCTTTTAACCTTGCTTGTCTTTTCTATCTTTTTTTTAACAATATCCAGTCGCTAAACTTTATAGTCAAAATGCAGAAGTGGAGCTTTATTGTTGGTGTCTTTGTGTTATTACTGTTTAGTTCATTGTTATGGGTTTTTTCACAAAATAATGCCTTAAAGCTTATGTTTTTTATCTTAATTATTAATTCATTTGTTGATATAGGCGGTTGGTTTTTTGGAAAACTATTTGGTCGAAGAAAGCTATGGCCGACAATTAGCCCCAACAAAACCATAAATGGGACAATTGGGGGTGTGTCAACTTCAGTTATCCTTAGCTCAGTCTATTCATACTTGGTTTTGGAAAAATTTAATTTAATAATCTTTATAATGCTGATCGTTCTTGCTTTGGTTTCGCAATGTGGAGACCTATTTCAATCTAAATTAAAACGTCAGTTTGAAGTGAAAGATAGTTCTAATTTAATTCCGGGACATGGTGGAATTTATGATAGAATTGATAGCCTCATCTTTGTAATTCCATTTTTTGCATTGATGATAATGACTTTATATTAGGTGAATCAATTATGTTAGAAGGAATCGGAATTTTTGTTTTATTTTTAGTGCCTTTGGTTTTTTTTCATGAGCTAGGGCATTTTTTCTTCGCTCGTCTTTTCGGTGTTAGAGTCGAGACATTTTCAATAGGCTTTGGTCCTAAAATTTTTAAATATACTCATAAAGGAACGGTTTATACTATTTCTGCAATCCCATTGGGTGGTTACGTAAAAATGTTTGGTGACGACCCATTGTCTGAAGAACAACTGTCGCCAGAAGAAGAAAAAGTGGCCTATACCAGAAAAAGTAAATGGGCACGTTTCTGGATTGTCTTCGGTGGACCACTTGCGAATTTTATAATGGCGTTTGTAATATATGCAGGCCTAATTTATTGGGGAGAAAATGTTCCCGAAACACGCTTTGGAAAGGTAAAAGAGTCTTCAGTCTTTTATACTGCAGGTGTTAGAAGCGGCGATGTATTAAAAAATATAAACGATCTTGAAGTAATAAGTTTTGACGATCTTAATTTAGTCGATACCAGAGTTGAGAGCATTTCAATTGAAAGAGAAGGCAATAAGATAAAACTACCATTGAAAATGGGAGGAGTTGAGTTCGTAAAGAAATTCTCACTTAATGGTTCTCAGCTTCAAGCTCCAATTGTAATAGATTCAAGTGGCCAAAGTTATATTTTAAATGGTGTAGATAAATCATTAGAAGAAACTCTTGAAAATGAACAAAATACAGTCGAACTTTTTTCTTTCTCTACTGATCTAAGAAAAATAAAAAAGCTAGAAGAGATAAAATTAAAAGATTCTGAACCTATTATCATTTCGAATAAAAATGACTTAAGGAAAACCCTTAGAAATAAGGGATATTATACAAGAGATCTCTATATTGAATCCGTAATTAAAGATTCAGCAGCTGAAGAAGCAGAATTAAAGGCTGGAGATATTTTGCTCAGTTTGAATGGGGAAGAGTTGGAAAACTTTTTTTCTCTTAGAGAAAAATTACAAAGTATTGGTAAAGAGCAAGAAGTCACACTTCAAGTTGCAAGTGAATCAGGAATTAGAACTGTAAAGTTAACACCTAGATTTAAAGAGTATAATGGGGAACAATTATTAACGATAGGAATTTACAGTGGGATAGTTCCTTTTCCTGTAAAAATGATTGAAGTTAAAGGCGGAGGAATCTTAACTTCTTTGTTAAAAGCTTTAGATAGAACTTTTACCAATATGGGAAAGGTTTTACTGGGGTTTAAAAGATTAATCACTGGTGAAGTTTCAATTAAAAATATAGGTGGCCCCATCGCTATTGGTAAAGTTGCAACTGATTCCTTTAATATAAGTTTGTCGATGTTTTTTAGATTGATGGCCTTGATTTCTTTGAACCTTGGTATCATTAATCTTTTTCCTATTCCAGTTCTCGATGGCGGGCATATTGTTTTTATTTTTTGTGAATTAGTAAATGGTGGTCCACTTTCTAGAAAAAAATTAATTGTGGCCCAGCAACTAGGAATGTCTTTGCTATTTTTATTAATCTTTGTTGCATTATTTAACGATATTAGTAGATTTTTCTAATGTATCTTTTCTTGGATAGTACTTTTAATCTTGTGTTAGGAGTTTTTACTCAAGAAGGACATTGGCTACAGTATAAAAAACTAGAGACTAAAAAAAGCTCGCAAATTATTCACAAAGAAATCTTTGACCTCTTAGAGTCTGTAAGTTTGAATTTTGGAGAGCTGAATGGAGTGGTTTATATAGCAGGGCCTGGTTCTTATACGGGCATGAGAGTATCAGAAGGAATAATCAATATTCTTGAAATGGAAGGGATTTCAATTTTTTCTTTCTACCATTATGAGGTTCCACAGATCTTAAAAATTTCAAATGGTGCTTTTTATTCCAAGGCTTTTAAAAAAGAGTTTTTTGTTTATGCATGGAATAGTCTTGAGTGTGGAAATAAAGGATTAATTGCCGAGAATGATCTAGAAGATAAACTTGCCTCTTATAAAAGAAGGTTTAGTATGGAAGAAATTGATAACACGGTTTCAACCCAAGAATTGATTAAGAAAAATATTCTTCAAGTCTACGAGTATGTTATGAAATCAAAGAGTAGAGTGCCATTGTATTACTACCGAAGTTTAGAAGAAGAGTTTAAGGTTTAAAATTATGTATAAGTATTTTTACTTACCACCATCTTTTATAAATTATTTGGTAATTATTTTTTTATTTAGTTTTTTTGTTACTGATCTTTTTCCTGTTGATTTTTTTGTACTTATTTTAATTATTACACCATTTATTATTCGAAAACCGAAAAGGATGGAGCTCAAAGACACTAGTGAAGGCTTAAAGTCACCTATAAATGGTCGATGCAAATTAATTAAACAAGATGGCACTAGAACAATAGTTGAGTTTAAAATCCACTTTTTTAATGATTATGGAGTGCGCTTTCCTGCCGATGCCAGAGTTGTTGAGTCTACTCAGCGAAGAGTTGTTTTAGAAGACGACTCCTCAAATATTATAGAATTTCATTTCGCTCCTAATATTTCTAGGTTCTTTAACTTTTGGGCGAAAGAAGGTGATAAGGGCAAAAGAGGAGCTTTGTTGGCGGTCATGCCATTTGGTGGAATTGTGAAGTTAGGAATAAATTGTAAGGATGAGAAATTAATAGTAAAAGACAATGAAAAGGTATTTGTAGGCCAAGCAATTGCGGCATTACGATGAGAGCATTATGAATGATAAAAAAACATTAGATAAGTTTGCTTTTTTTCTTCCAAATTCATTTACTGCAATGAATATTGGGTGTGGTTATTTGGCCATGATGTTCGCGATTAAAGGAAGCTTCTATAATGCCTGCATAATGATTATTCTTGGCGCAATTTTTGATAGTGTTGATGGACGCTTAGCTCGAATGACAGGAACTCAATCTTCTTTTGGTGAACAATTTGACTCTTTGAGTGACTTGATCTCATTTGGAATAGCACCTGCTTTTATTTTTTATAATAGATTTTTGGTGGATTATGGACGTGCAGGAATGGTCGTTTCATTCTTATTTTTGTTATGTGCCGCCCTAAGACTAGCGAGATTTAATGCTAATATAGGTAAAACTAGTGGAGACTATTTTGAAGGATTACCTTCTCCTGGAGCGGCTTCTGCCTTAATTGGTTTTACGCTAATTTCTTTGGAATTTAGTGAATATGTGAACACTCCATTTATTGCATTTCCGTTTATTTTATTATTCGCCTTGTTGATGATATCTAAAATTCCGTTTCCTTCATTTAAATCTTCTCCATGGGTTAAAAACAATAAAAGAAAAGTTTTATTCATTATTTTTATTATTGCAGCATCTTTATTTGTCTATGAAGAGATAATGATTTTGTTTTGGATTTCAGCGTATACCCTAGGCTCTTTAATCTTTTATAGCTTTAATAAGTCAAAAATTGAAGATGCCTTCGACTGGCAAGATGAAAAAAATTAAACTCACCTTACAATACAATGGTGCCGATTACTTAGGATGGCAACGTCAAAAAGATTTTCATCCTACTGTTCAAGAAACATTAGAAAAAGAACTTACAAGTCTTTATAAATATCCAATAACTACAATTGGTAGCGGGAGAACTGATACTGGCGTTCATTCTTTATGTCACATAGTCATTTTTGAAAATTTGAGCAGTATTGATATTCCTTATGAAGGTGTGAAGCTTGCTTTAAATGCAAGTTTGCCTCGAGATATTAGAGTGCTATTGGTAGAAGATGCAAAAGACTTTCATCCTCTTGCAGATATAAGTCGCCGAGAATATAGATATTTATTTACTAATAATAGCGTTGCTAGCGCATTTCAAGGGCTGCTTATCTATAATCACAGATTTGAGCTCAATATTGAGCAAATGCAAAATATTGCAAAGTTATTTGAAGGAACTCATGACTTCACAGACTTTCACTGTAAAGGCTCTGATACTAAAACTAATATTAGGACTATTTTTGAATGTAGTATAAATGAGTGCGTGATGGATTTTCATGGAATTTTACCAAGTCATTATTATTTAAAAATTGTAGGAGATGGGTTTTTAAAACAGATGGTGCGATCCATTATGGGCTGCTTGTTCAAAGCAGGTGAAGGAAAACTTACCTCTTCTGAAATCGCATTAGCTTTAAAAACGCCAAGTGGAAAAATGTTAGCGCCGGTTGCATCTCCATGTGGACTTTATAAGTACAAAGTCACTGTTTAGCTTTGACAAATAGGCGTTTAGAAGCTATTTTTCAGCCAATAAATCTTATTAATATTGCACAGCAAAAAACATAAAAGAGGGCCCTTATGTCTTATAAAGTAGAAACCGTTAATGGATGCACAAAAAAATTAGTTTTTAGTTTTGAAAACGTTGATTTATCAAAGCAAATTGAGTCAGCAGTTAAAGCTAAACAAAAAACAGTCGCACTTAAAGGATTCAGAAAAGGTAAGGCTCCCTTGGCAATGGTTCAGAAAGTTTACGGGCCACAAATTGAAAACGATGCTTTTTCAAGATTCGTTTCTCAAGAATTTTACAAAGCAGTTCAAGAAGAAAAACTAAATGCGATTGGTTACCCAATGTTTTCAAATACTAAATTTGAAGATGAAAATATCTCTTTTGAAGCGACAGTAGAGACTTTTCCTGAAGTTGAGGTTGCTGATTATAGCAAGTATGAATTTTCTAAAGAATCAACGGATGTCACGGATGAAGATATTGAAAATTTAAAAAAGCAGTTTTTAGGGCCAAAAGCTGAAATGAAAGAAGTTGAAGATGAGGCAAAAGCTTTAGAAAAAGGACTTTTTGCTGTTTTAAACTTTGATGGTGAGAAAGAAGATGGATCAAGACCAGAGAATATGAAAGGACAAGAATTCTTACTTGAGATCGGCTCAGGACAATTTATACCAGGCTTTGAAGATGGAATGGTTGGAATGAAAAAAGGTGAAAAGAAAACCATCGAGTTAACTTTTCCTGAAGAGTATCATGAAGAGTCTTTGAAGGGAGCACCTGTTAAGTTTCATGTTGAATTATTAGAGATAAAAGAAAAGTCTATGCCAG
Source organism: uncultured Oligoflexia bacterium (assembly GCA_950061135.1). GTDB lineage: Bacteria > Bdellovibrionota > Bacteriovoracia > Bacteriovoracales > Bacteriovoracaceae > CATLVU01. Next base: position 14,207 of record CATLVU010000026.1, on the reverse strand, counting down.
AGTTAACTGATGAGCTTGCAAAGGAATTTGGTTTTGAATCTGTAGATGATTTTAACTCTAAGAATAAATCAAGACTAGAAAATCAAAAGAAAAGACAATCTCAAGCAAAGCTTCAAGAAGATATTCTAAAAAAATTAGTTGATGAAAATAAGTTTGATGTACCTAAAACATTATTAGAACAACAAAGAAAGTCTGTGGAACAAGAGCTTGGTGCTAATCTTAAGCAGCAAGGTTTTAGTGAAGATATGTTACAAACTTATTTCGAGAAGTGGTCTGATGACGTTGATGCCAGAGCTGAGTTTCAAGTTAGATCTGGTTTAATACTAGATAGTTTGGCTAAAAAGTATGAAGTAGAAGCGACAGACTCCGATTTAGATACAAAGCTAGAAGAGATGGCGGCTGAGTCAGGTATGGATAAGAAACAAATTGAAACTTATTACAAATCTAATGAAACAGTTAAAACAAATCTAATGTATGCTATTAGAGAAGAGAAAACATTTGAAAAACTGATTCAGGACATGAAGGTTAAATAAGCCTGTACATACTTGGTATTTCTGCATATTTTCATGATTCAGGAATCTGTCTTATTAAAGATGGTGAGATTCTTTGGGCGGCTCAAGAGGAGAGGTTTTCTAGAAAAAAAAATGATGCTTCTTTTCCGCGCTTAGCTTTAACAAAGCTAATTGATGACCTAAATATTTCTCCATCCCAAATTTCAAAAATATGCTTTTATGAAAAACCCTTTGTTAAACTAGATAGAATTATTGAATCTCAAGTTCTGGAAGTACCTTTTAACTATAAATCTTTTAAGCATTTTATTTATAACTGGAGCAAAGGTAAGATTTTTATAAAAAAAATGTTGAGAAAACATCTCTCTGAGTTCTCATTGGATAAGTCCACACTTTACTTTTCAGAACATCATCTCTCACATGCCGCCAGTGCTTTTTATCCTTCACCTTTTAAAAAAGCAGCAGTTTTATGCCTTGATGGCGTAGGTGAATGGGCAACCTCCACAACCTGGCTTGGTGATGGTAAAGATTTAAAAGCAATTTCACAAATTAACTATCCTCACTCTTTAGGTCTTCTATACTCAGCATTTACTTATTACTGTGGCTTTAAAGTAAATTCTGGAGAATATAAGTTAATGGGTCTTGCCCCACTAGGGAAACCTAAATACGTAGACTTAATAATGGAGAATTTAGTAGACGTTAAGGAAGATGGTTCTTTTTATTTGAATCTAACTTACTTTAACTATACTAGAGGCTTGACCATGATTAATGAGGAGTTTGAAAATTTATTTGGTCATCCAAAAAGAACTCCTGAGTCCTTAATCGATCAATTCTATAAGGACGTTGCAGCTTCAATTCAACATGTAACAGAAACAATTATATTGAAAATGGTAAAGTATTTAAAAGAAGTAACTCAGGTTGATAATCTTTGTATGGCCGGAGGGGTAGCTTTAAATTGCGTAGTTAATGGAAAAATCAGAGAGACAAAAATTTTCAAATCTGTCTGGGTTCAACCTGCCGCAGGTGATGCTGGCGGTGCACTTGGAGCTGCACTGGCACTATATTACAATGGAGATGTTACAAGAAAAATTGAAGAGAAAGATTCAATGAAGGGAGCTTTATTGGGCCCTATGGCATCGAGATCAGAAACTGAAAACATATTAAGTAATGAGAATATCAAATATAAGAATTGTAGCTATTGTGAACTTGCTTCCCTAATTGAACAAGGTAGTGTGGTAGGCTTTTATACTGGAAGAATGGAATTTGGCCCTAGGGCTTTGGGCTCACGTTCGATTATAGCGAATGCAAAAATCCCAGACATTCAGAAGATAATAAATTTGAAGATTAAAAAAAGGGAAAGTTTTCGACCATTTGCTCCTATCGTACTAGCTGAAGACTACCATCGATATTTTGTATCAAATTATGATGCTCCATATATGCAGTTTACCGATTATATACAGAGTGATCAGTTTCCTGGCGTTACTCATGTTGATGGTTCATGTCGCGTTCAATCAGTGAGCAAAGAAAAGTCTCCCGAATTTTATCAATTACTAAATGAGTATAAGAAATTAACCGGAGAGTCAGTACTTATAAATACATCATTTAATGTAAGAGGTGAGCCAATAGTTTGTTCGGTTAAGGATGCAATATCTTGTTTTATGAGAACAGACTTAGACTACATTTTTTTGAATGGGTTTTTAGTGGATAAAAAAGACTGTAGTGAGCTACAGGTTGATGAGGTATATTTTGGAGCGGATTAAAAACTTTCTTTGGGCAGTTGAATCTTTTTTAGTAGAACTATGTTGTTTAATTTTATATTTTCTTATCTTTTGTCCTTACTCTTTAATTTTAAAAATTTTCAAGGTTAATAGTTTATATCTCGTTAATAGAAAATCTAAAACCTTTTGGGTTGAGTCATCTAAAGCAAAAACTATTTTTGAAGATCAGTACTAATTTTACTGGCCACCAAATCGAATAATAGATGATGACCGTTATCATTTAAATGGATAAAGTCCCACCAGTAATTCATATTGTCTCTTTTATCAAAAAAGTATTGGTGAGCATTAACACATTGAGTCTTAGTGTTTGAACAAAATTGTTTTGTTATAAGATGTGTTTCTAAATATTGGTATGGCCGGAGGTATACAGGCTCCAATATAAGAATCATTTTATTTTGAAATTGTTGGTATGCTTTACTAAGAACAATTGACATGTATTCAGGATCGGTCTCATTTAAATTTAAACTAATGAAAACTTTTTGAGTTTTATTTAAAAGATTTCTTGGAAGCATATCTAAGAAATGATTGATATTTTTATAAGTACCTGATCGTAATGAAAGATTGATGCATTCTAGATTAAACTTTCTACAAACTAAGCTCGGCCATGCTTTTTCCTTTTTGCTTGCACCTTCTCCGAAAGCTTGCGAACCTCCAAAAAACAAAAAGTTTTTTTGCTCAAAGCTTTTTTGATAATTTTGAAAGACTTTTGATTCTTCTTTTTGTGCAAAAAGGGGATCTTCTTGTTGTAAAGGATACCCATGAAAATAAAAAGAATAATAAAAGAAGAGACTTGCTGCTAACAATCCAGTAATACAAAAACTTATCTGCGCATACAGATTAGGTTTAAAATAAAACCAAGATAAAATTATTATAAAATTTAACAAAGCATAACTAGGAAGAATTACTTTCCAAGGAATGAAGTCTGCGTGAAGTATGCTTTGGTTATTCTTGAAGATGGAAACGTTCGAGAGCTTAGTGGTCGTGTTGTTTGATTGAATTGAAAAAAATTGAGGTGCTTCTTGGGGAAAAGTGTAAGTGAAAATTTCTTTGTTGAGGGAGAATTCAATGTTTTGATTTATGTATTCAATTTTTAGCTCATTGTAATGCTGTAAGGACAAATTAAGAGGCGTAAATTTTTCCTTATTTATAATCCCTGACTTCTCTGATCTATTCTTTGAAAGTTTCAAAATCTTTTCGGGATGGATAGTAACGAATAAAATAGACCCATTATCCATTTCAAAGTTGATCATAGCCCTGTTCCATGAGTTAGGTACTATTTTTTGAAATTTATGAAAACCATGCCAAGTTGCTAAATTGAGCTTGAATTCTTTTAAAGGGATATTAGAGTTCAGGAACTTTTCAGTACCAACAAGAGGCACAAAGGAAGCATTTTGCTTTGGAAACTCCCAATAATCTTTTAGTGAGAGTGGTGTGTTAAACAAAGAGCCTAAGGAGATTGAGGTTAGAATTATTACCAGCTGGATTGAGAACAATATAAAGAGAGAATTTCTCATTAAAATAACGTGTAAATAAAGGGAGCTGTTAAAGATAGAGAACTGCTATAGAAAGCCAAGATGGCCACTATCAAAACAAATAATATAGGGATGACCCAAAACTTTTTATTTTTTCTCAAGTATTGCATGTATTCTTTAAAAAACTCTAACATAATTATATTTTAAAGAGTTTTGTTAAAAAGAGAAACTTTTTTTGCATTTCAAATAGAAATCATCCTGGATGCAAAGACTTTGTGGGTCATTGTCAGGTACGTTATAAATATATTTTCCTTGAAAACTTTTTAAGGGTGCCTGATTTAAACTCGGACATGTGAAAATACATACCCATATAAATGCCGTCTTTTTCATGTTTACTAGAATAAAAAAAGTGAAAACAAGTAATGTTATGGTACTGAAACAAATTGATGGAATTATATCAAACTGAGCAACTGTATCAAGAAGAGCTAGGTAGAAACTTAAAATTTGATTGATTATGGAATCCAAAAAATTTATACCTCCGAGCAGAAAATTAAAAATTAGTAACGGAAATATGAAAGTAATTAGGACTGTGAAAAATGGATTTAATACTAAGCTCAGAGGTTTAATTAAGTCTCCAGTGATGGACGAGAGAAGATATAGTGTTAAGTTTAAATAACAAATCAAAGGTATTTTTCTTTCGTGAAATAAAATAATGGTGCACCAAAATGAAAAACTATACACAAGACTTAATGGGCTAAGACTTTGTCTGCCAATTATACAATAGAGAGTTATTGTAATTAAAAAGCAGGCAAGCAGTTTATGATCAAAATATTTTTCAATTTTTTTGTGGAAAAGTTTAAAAATTATTCTAAATAAGATGACTCTTTCTAGTGAGAAATATTGATTATGTGAAAAGAAATAAAAAAACAAAAAAATGAGTGTGATAAATTCTAAGATACCCGAAAACTTCAGTACAAACACAATTGAAGATAGGTGCAAACCAGATGGAGTGAGTAGGTGAAGAAGCCCATACTGCTTAAAGTTTTTGATTGTCTTTTTTTCTAATTGTTTTTTGTTCCCAGTTACAATTGCTTTGTATAAAAGGTAGTTATTAGTTTCATAGTTCTCTTTATTTATGGTGAAATTAACATAGCTCTTAGGCTTAAAGTTAAATTGGTTTAGGTGAGGGGCCATATAAATAATACTGATGAGAATGGTAAAAAAATAGGCCATGCTATCAGTAATGCAAATGGGGATTCACCTAGCAGTAGGCCAATTAACTAAAATTGCTTCGATAAACAATAATTAAAGGACAAAATGTATAATTCTCACTGACAAAATAAGTGTAAATCCTACATATTTACTGTTTTACTAGGCATTTTGCGATCGGTCATATAAATAGTTTCCATGCAAACTATTGAAAATTTAAAGAAAAATATTTTTTTCACCTCTTTGGGGTGCTCCAAAAACTTAGTTGATTCTCAGGTTATGTTAGGCCATTTAGGCTTAGCCGGTTTTGAAGTATCGCAAGAACCTCAAGAGGCTGACGTTATTATTGTAAATACTTGTTCATTTGTAGAGGCGGCTAAGCAAGAGTCTATTGAAACGGTTTTAGACTTGTCTGATTTTAAAAACCCTGAAGTTGGAAATTGCAAGGCGCTTGTAATGAGTGGTTGCATGGCCCAACGTTATTCGGACGAGTTAGAAGAAGCGATGCCGGAGGTGGATCTTTTTATAGGTACGGGAGAATATAATAAAATTGTTCCGCTTTTAAAGGCACTTGAAGATGGGAAGCTTGAAAAAAAATCTTTTGTTGAAATTCCTAAATTTATTCACACTGAATTTGATCCTAGAATAAATACTTCTCCCAAATACATGGCGTGGCTAAAGATTTCAGAAGGCTGCAATAGAAATTGTACTTTTTGTATAATCCCAACACTTAGAGGAAAGCTTCGTTCAAGATCAATTGAGTCTTTGGTGACAGAAAGTAAAAAATTAGTGTCCGAAGGAGTTAAGGAATTAAATTTAATTTCTCAGGATTTTTCTGATTATGGATCAGACTTTTCAGATTTTGAAAGAGTAGATAATAAAAATCCAGTTATTCATAATATGCTAAAAGCGATTAGCGAAAAATCAGGCACTGATTGGCTTAGAGTTTTCTATTTTTATCCTGATGATCTTACAGATGACGTGATGGACTTAATGGCCCAGTCGGAAGTTATTTGTAAGTATCTAGATATGCCTATTCAGCATTTTTCCTCTAAGGTACTTAGGAGAATGAATAGAAGGGCGACAAAGGAATTAATTCATTCCAAAATTAAAACCTTAAAAGAAAAAATTCCAGGAATCGTTCTAAGAACATCTGTAATAGTTGGTTTCCCTGGAGAGACAGAAGAAGACTTTCAGGAACTATTAGAGGGAATTAAGTCTGTGCGTTTTCATCATCTAGGTGTTTTTAAATATTCTGATGAGGAAGGAACACCTGCTGTCAGATTGAAGGACAAAGTTCCTCAAGAAATTATCGATAAACGGTTTGAGATGGTTTATGAAGCTCAAAAAGAAATTGCAACTGAGCTTAACCAAGAGTTTCTGGGACAAACCCTAGATGTTTTAGTTGAGGGAGTTCATGAAGAGACTGATTTATTATTGCAAGGAAGACACCAAGGGCAAGCTCCTGATATCGATGGAAAAGTTATTATAAATGATGGGATTGCTAAAGCAGGTGATATCGTCAAAGTCGAAATCACAGATGTTATAGAGTATGATCTTGTAGGGCGTATTGTTTAACAATAAACTTTGTATTGATTTATATTTTAGAATATCATGTGTTAATGACTAAAGTATTATTATTAAACCCTCCTTCAAAAAAAGTTGCTTGTAGAGATTATTATTGTGGTCATATTGCGAAAGGTGATTATAGCTGGCCTCCTTATGATTTACTGGTTTTAAGTGGCTTATTTCCGAAAGAAAACCTTGAGGTTTTAGATTGTATTGTCGAAAAAAAGGACCGAGAGTCCGTTTTTAAATATCTCAGTTCTAAAAAAATAGACTTTATAATTGGGTTGTTTTCTAGTGTCACTTATAGTGAGGATGAGGCTTTTTATTCTCAACTGTCTAAAGAGGTAGATGCAAAAATTTACTTGAGTGGAGATTTTCCAAAAGCCCATTACAAAAAGCTATGCACTTCTTTGCCAATTAAGGGCGTTGTGTTGGACTTTGTTGAAAACAATCTTAAAGAAGTTTTCTTAGACAATAAATATACAGAACTTGTTAATATATATCATCCAGAAGAAAGTCATTTATTAAGTTTAAAGAATTCTCAAAACTTTACCTACGGCATACCGAAGCATGAACTTTTTCCTTTGAATAAGTACAAATTAGCTCAAGGAATTTTTAGGCCTTTAACCGTAATAGGAACGGACTTTTCATGTCCATATAGTTGCACTTTTTGTTTTTTTGAAAAAATTTCTTATAAAAAAAGAGACCTTCAAGAATTTCAAGAAGAGCTAAAGGTAATTAATAATTTGGGGATTAAAGAAATCATGTTAATGGATGCAAGTTTTGGTGTTAATAAAAATAGAGCACTCAAGATTTGTGAAATGATTAAGGTCTATTGTCCTAAAATTTCATGGATATGCGAGATGCGAGTGAGTGATGTAAATGTTGAATTAATTAAAGCAATGAAAGAAGCGGGCTGTCACACTATAATGTTAGGAATTGAGACTCAAAATCAGAAATCCTTAGATAGTATAGAAAAGCACATAACAACAGAGCAGACCAAGAATGCTTTAATCGTTTGCAAAAACTTTAGTATTCGAACTTTGGGGCATTTTATTTTAGGACTACCGGGGGATAAGATTCAAGATATGAAAGAGACAATTGAGTTTAGTTTAAATTCAAGCTTAAGTTTTGCCTCTTATAATATTGCAACACCTATGGTTAATACTACAATGAGAGACGAAGCAGAAGCAAATCAGGGCTTAAAAACAGACATCTATAATATGAATCTTTCAGATGGTAAGCCTTTGTGGACTCATACAGTTTCGGCAGATGAACTTTATGCTTTAAAAAAACAAGCTTATCGACGTTTTTATTTACGTCCAAGTTATATAATAAGGCAGTTACTTTCAATTCGGTCTTTTAACCAACTACAAATTTTAGTAAGAGAAGGTATTTATGTCGTGCTTAAAAATATTCAGGTGGTGAAATGATTATTAAGATTAAAAGTCTTTATAATATCTTTATAAGGGTTTTTCATTATATTTTCGCGGCTGAATTCTTAAGTAGATTTTCGAGATGGAGTAGTCGGCCGAGTGTAATTTTTTTAGGAATTACAAACTTATGTAATATGAAGTGTGAATTTTGTTTCCAATATAACCCGAAAGAATCGAGTTTTCACTTAAGAGAAAAAGGTTATATGAATGATGAAACTTTTAGTAAATTCTTAAATCAAGTTACAGGATGGGTTTCATATATTAATTTAAACCTTTTTGGAGAACCTACAATTCATCCTCAATTAGGCAATTATTTACAACAAATGTCTGATCGAGATCTTAAAGTTAACCTTATAACGAATGGTAAGAAAGTCTCAGATAATTTGATAGAAAAAATAGTTCAAAGTCGAACATTTCAGGTATCTTTTTCGCTTGAGATAGAATCCTATAATACAAAAAGAATAGGAGGGGACTTTAATCAAACAGTCGATACTATACAAAGATTAGTGAAGAAAAGAGGAAGTAAAAACTGGCCGATGATCTCTGTTCAGTCGTTAAAGTCTAAAAGTTTTTCGAAAAATGAAATTTTGAATCATCAAAAATTTTTAAAAGAACTTGGTGTTGATAAAATTGATTGGATTGAACCAAAAAATTGGACAGGTGAAATAAGTAACGATACAAGTCAAATGACTGGAACAATAATAAACAGGTGTCTTCATCCTTGGACTTCTCTTGCTGTTGATTGGGATGGAAAAGTTACCTCATGCTGTGAAGATTTTTCTTATAAAAATAACCATGGGAATATAAACGATATAGATATTAAAAAAATATGGAACTCGAGTAGTAAGAGACGGCTTAGGCAAATATTACTTTCTAAAGACTCAGAAGCGATAGAAAAAAATACGGGCTGCCATAACTGTACATTACTAATAGAAAAAACAGGACTTTCTAGTGCTCAATCTTTCAGACAAAACATCCGTACAGTTTTCGAAGAAGTAAAGAAATTGGTTTAGTGAGAACTTTTATTAACAGAGTTCTTTTGAATAGATGAAGTCTTAGGTTTTAAATCATTTTTTAAAGCATTAACTTTATAAACAAGCTGACCGTACTCCACCATGTCTTTTAATTCTTTATTGGTTAGGCGTGTATTAAGCTCAGTTACTTTTTGATCGATGGATTCTAATTTAATTGTTAATTCAGATAGTGTTTTAGATTGGCCATCTAAATGAACAGAAATCTTTTCTGAAATTTGATTGCTGAGTTTTTTTATAAATTTGTCATTAAAAATAAAACCTATCATTTTAGCTCCTAGGGTTTATAATATCAGAATTATAAAATTGATTTTAGAGAGAAAATTATGCGTTTTATTCTATTTGTAAGTTGTTTAGTTATTAGTGGGCAAACTCAAGCTCTTGAAATTAAAGAGCTTTTTGATAAGGCGACTTCCAAGCTACACGAGATAATGGGAGAAACAAAAGAGGTTAAAGAAACCATAACATTGCCTCCAATTGTACAGGTAAAAGAAAATGCTACTTCAATTGAAGTATATAATAAGTCAGCACCGATCTATAAACAGGGAAAGAAATTTAATGATTTGACCTTGGAACAGAAAAGAAAGTTTAGAATAGCTTTTTTACAAGAGTTAAATAGGATTGTGCGTTCCGAGGAAGTTTCAAATGAAAAATTGGTGAGTCAGTTAAATGTTTTAGAACAAGGCGGAACGAGAGAAGGAGTATATAGGTCTTTAGTTTTAGATCAAGTTTATTCATCTTTAGAGTCATACGAGGAACCATCTTCGGATAAACTACTTGATTTTACGGCCAACTTTGGAGAGAAATTTTTAAGAAGAAATTTTTCAAAAGATGCTATGTCAAAATTAAATTTATGGTCTATCAAGAGAATAACAACCGAGAAGGGCCTTGAGTTATTAGATGCGATGAATAGTAATGAGCAGCATATATATAGATGGTATGCTGTATTTAGTGAAAATATTGCAACCGCCTACCCAAGTTTATGGAAAACAAAATTAAGAAGTAGCACAAATCGTTTGGTTCATTACAAATGGGCACAATCAGTGCCTTTTCAACAGATAAAATCAGAATTTATCATTAAGCTTCATACTGTGATGAACTTCTTGCAAGGGCAAAACTAGTCAAAAAAACAATTATCCTCTTGTGTGATGACTTTGAAATAGCGCTCAATACCTAGTGCAATACCTGCACTCATTGGAAGACCTTTATTAAGAGTATTATAAAATTGTTCAGGCCTAGGCAGTTGGTAGTTATAAAGATTTTTCTTTTCTCTTGCTTGCTGGTTAAACCTTAACTCTTGCTGATGATAATTTGTTAGCTCATTAAAACAATTACAAATTTCAATTCCATCCATATAAACCTCAAACCTTTCACAAACGTTAGGGTTATTTTCTTTGATTGTGGATAAGGCAGCGAGCGGTGCTGGAAATTCATATAAAAGTAGATAAGAATATTCTTTTAGCAAAGGTTCTACTTTATTTAGAAAAAGCAAAAAAAAATAATCATCCCAACTACAATCACTAGAGGGGAGAGGAACATCTTTAAAATCTTTTTCAATTTTTAGTTTGAGCTCTTTAGTATTTAAAAAGTCTAAAATATGAAAGTTTATAGTTTCAATGAATAATTCTCTTATAGTTTTTCTTTCAAAGTTTAGAATCGTATGCGATGAGAATTTATTATTGAGATACTTGGTTAGCTCCTCCATATCATCCATTATCTTTGAGTAGTGAACATTTTTTCGATACCACTCGAGCATTAAAAATTGTTCCCTGTGAATTGGTGATCGTGGTTCATCACGAAATGAATGGCCTATGGTAAAAATATTATTAAGCGCGGGCTCTGTTAAAAGCCTTTTCATATAAAACTCGGGAGAAGTATGAAGATACAAAGGAAGTTCTTTGTTTTTGTAGACACTCTTTAATTGAAAGGGATGAATATGAGTTTCCATTCCAGGGTTTTCTACCATTGGAGGAACTGGCACATCGATAAAGTCTTGGCCTGTAAAAAAGTTTCTGATGGCCTGTATAAATTCTAATTGGTATTTTATATTCATCATGTACTTAAAGCATCATTTACCAAATTTAACAATGACCTTTGCAACAACCGAATGGACTGGTGCTGTTAATATGCTTTTAGTAGGTGATAGTCTTGCAATCATACAGCGTTCTCAAGAAGTTCCAAGTCATAAAGGCCAGTTGGCGCTATTGGGAGGTCATCGAAATAAAAATGAATTGAGTCCTCTGGAAACAGCACAAAGAGAATTTGAAGAAGAGACAGGCCTGGATGCTTCAGAAGTTGCTTATCATTCATATTTGCCCTCAGTAAAAACAGGGCGGGGAAATACAATTGTCCCAGTTTTAGGTCGATACCAAAAATCAAAAGAGCATTTTCTAGAAATGGCCAAAAGCAATGGAGAGTGGGACGATTTATTATTAGTTGATGTGAACTATTTATCTAATATTGATAATTGGCAAAAAGCGAAAACTAATTATAGAACTGGTAATTTATATTTTGTGCCGATTTTGCCAGATGTTTATGATTCACAAAAAAACTCTGAAAACCACATATTATGGGGCGCTACCGCAAAAATCATCTGGTACTTCTTTAAATTTTAATTTAGCAATGGTATTAAATTTTCAATAAACAAGAAGGTTAAATATGAGTGAACTAGGTTTGGTGTTAACAACAACAGATTATATTTTATTAGTAATTGCAATTGTTTTAGTGGTGTGGTCGTTAATTAATCTTTTAACTGCCCCTTCTAAAAAAATACAAGATAAAGTTGATACGACTGAAACTGAAGCTGAAAAACGTATTGAGCCACAAGAGACGTGGTCTGATCGTCTTAACAAAGGGCTTTCCTCTAGTCGTCAAAATGTTTGGGGGAAAATTTCTGGTATCTTGTCGCAAAAGAAACTTGATGATGAAGTTGTGGAGGAGTTAGAAGAAATTTTGTACACATCAGATTTATCACCTGCCTTGGTTGCTGAATTAATGGATAAATTGGAAGAAAGTAAGGAAGAAATCTCTCCAAAAGAACAAATTAAAGGGTTTTTAAAAGATAAAATGCTTCCTGCTCAGGAAAAAGTAAATAATGCCTTGTATGACTTTAATAAAACTGAAGAAAAAAAGACTCAAGTTATAATGGTTATAGGCGTAAATGGAGCTGGGAAAACCACTACGATTGGTAAGTTAGCAACAAAGCTTAAAAACCAAGGTGCAAAGGTTGTCGTAGGTGCATGTGATACCTTTAGAGCTGCAGCCGTAGAACAGCTTGAAGTTTGGTGCAAGAGGGCCGATGTTGAAATTGTAAAAGCAGCAGAAGGTGCTGATCCAAGTGGCGTTGCGTTTGATGCAGTAAAAAAAGCAAATAATGAAGGTGCTGACTATTGCATTATAGATACTGCAGGGAGACTTCACACGAAGTCCAATCTAATGGATGAGCTTGCTAAAACAAAAAAAGTTATGAGTAAAATTATCCCTGAAGCCCCACATCACACATTATTAGTGGTGGATGCAATAACTGGGCAAAATGCGATGCGGCAAGCGGAAGAATTTAATAAGTCCTTACAGCTCAATGGCCTAGTCTTTACAAAATGTGATGGGTCATCAAAAGCAGGAAGCGCAGTGACAATCGTAGACAAACTTCAAGTTCCGATTGTTTATATTGGTGTTGGCGAACGTGTTGAGGATTTGGATAAATTTGAGCTCAACTCCTTTATAGATGCTTTAGTTGGTTAGAATCAGTTAATTTTATTGACTCAATTGCTGCTATCTTCTATTCTAATTTTATGTCCGTAAAAAATGGTATGGAATTTGATATTTTAGGTTGTAACATTCGCGTTAGTGCGGATGAGCAAGAGAATAAAACAGCTATGGAGGCAATCAATTTATTGCAAGAAGAGATTAGTGCAGTAAAAAGAGGCAATCCTTCACTTAGTAATTTAGACGCCGCAGTTTTGAGCGCGCTTCGAATTGCTTCAAAAAAGATAACGATTTCTAATGAATATAAAGAAGACATTTTTTCTTTACGTTCAGAGGTTGAAAACGCGATATCTTTATTGAAAATTAAAAAAGACGAAGATCAAACTTCTCTAAATAACTAGCTGTGAATAATAAAGAGCGCTTACGCTTAGAGCTTAAACATAAGCTTAGTGTCTTAAGTGAGAGCGAGCACCATCAAAAGAGCTCGCAGCTAACAAAAAACCTAGAGCAATTTTTATCCCAAAGTTTTTTACCTGACATATGCATTGGGGGATTTGTTCCAATCCAATCTGAGCCATGTTGGTTTGTTGATAAAGAGTGGAGTAAAATCGCAATTGTACACTTTGAAAAAGGAAAAGAGCTTAGCTTTCATCCTATTTCACAAAAAGAGTTAGGTGGTATTGGAATAACCCTGCCTTCTGATTATTTGAATGAACAATTGCTCCCAGATGTAGTTTTAGTTCCTGGGTTGGCATTTACCAAAAATGGCCATCGATTAGGTAGGGGAAAGGGTTGCTATGATCGTTTCTTATCTAATTACCAAGGAGTTGCAATTGGTCTTTGTTTTGAAGAGCAGATTGTAAAAAATGTTTTTAATGAAGCTCATGATGAGCAAATGAATTTTATAATAACTGAGAAAAATATATTTAAAGGAAAATAATAATGGATACACAGGCTTTGATAATTGCAATTTTATCTGTTGTCGCTGGTGCGGTACTTGCAAGTATTGCTTTTATTTTAAAAATTAAGAGTATTACTTCTGGAAAATCTCAAGAGGCGGAACTAATTATTAAAAACGCAAGATCAGATGCAAATGAGATTACAAGATCTGCCAAAAGAGAAGCAAAGCAAATTGTTCAAGAAGAAAAAGAAGATCTTGAAAAAGAATATCAAAGAAAGCAGCAATCTTTGCAAGATCAAGAAAGAAATTTAACCAAAAAAGAAGTTAGCCTTGATCAAAAAATTGAAGCTAAAGATGCAGAGATGCAACGGTTAAAGGAAAAACAAGATCGTTTAGAAGATGAAGTAAAGCAAACTCAATTAGAGCGCGGAAAATTATTAGCGAAACAAAATGATATTTCTGAAAAATTAGAAAAAGTTGCTCAGATGACAAAAGATGAAGCGAAAGAGCATCTAATTTCTATTATGGAAGAAGAAGCGAAAGTTGATGCTGCTAAAATGATCAAGAGAATCGAGGAAGAAACTCAAGAAGAAGCAG
>CATLVU010000025.1 GCA_950061135.1 uncultured Oligoflexia bacterium | reverse complement strand
AATTGGATCAGGATTTTCAACAATATTTATAGCAGATGCCAAGTATATACTTAGGACTTATTTTAAAAATATTAAAAATATTAGATGCGAAAAAAAATTTCATATTTATTCGGTTGGAGAAAATAAATACTTTTTCATTTGTCAAGAACTGTGCACCGACTTCACTAGAAACTTGAGTACAGAGATTAAATGAAGGGTTTATATTTATTTGGTAAAATTCATTTTTTATATTATCCGTCCAACAGATCGATAATAATTGATATTTAGATATCAAGTTTTGTCCAAAAGTATGAAACTCGCCGGAGCTAATATCATTAGATGCAGCAAAAAATCGAACGAATGAATCTAGTATGTCCTGTTTGTTTTCTAACTCTTTCTCTAGAAGAATAGATCGTTTTTCATTCTCTAAATTAAAATCCGATAATATTTTTTTATGATGGTTAGCTTTTTGCTGTTCTGAAACCTTGTAAGTGGCAAATAGTCCTACCAACAATACTAAAAAGATAACTAAATACTCTTTTTCTTTTCTCATTATTGAACTGCCTTATACATTTTTAAAGCCTTTTCTCTTTGAACTGAATGGTCAACGATTGGGCTTGGATAATTCGGATCATTTGTTATAGGTGAGTGTAGCTTTTTTGGTTCTATTTCTTTTAGCTCTGGTATAAACTTCTTAATATAGATACCATCTTTATCAAAACGCTTACTCTGCAGCCAAGGATTAAAAATTCTAAAATATGGCTGAGGATCACATCCTGTGGATGCAGCCCATTGCCATCCTCCATTATTAGCAGCTAAATCCCCATCTAATAATTGCTCCATAAAATATTGCTCCCCCCATCTCCAATCGATCAATAAGTCTTTTGTTAAAAAAGAAGCAACAATCATTCTAACTCGATTATGCATATTTCCTGTGTTTTTAAGTTCTCTCATTCCTGCATCAACGATAGGAAAACCTGTTTGTCCGTTCTTCCAAGCTTTGAAGTGCTTCGGGTTGTTCTCCCACTTTAAATCTTTATATTTTAAAATAAATGCTTCATTCTCGACACGAGGGTAGCGAGACAAAATATGATAATAAAACTCTCTCCATATCAACTCGCTGAAAAACTTTTCTTTACCTGTAGTTGCCTTTGTATAGGAAGTTAAACCTAGTTCATAAATAATTTGAGAAATCGTTATTGATCCATTTTTAAGATATGGAGACAACCCAGATGTTCCCTCTAGAGATGGGATATCTCTAGAGTCACTATACCTCTCTAACTTCTTCTTAAATAATATTAATTTTTGATATGCAGCCTTACAGCCAACATCAGGGATAGATACGGTAACTTTTTTAGAATTAGAGTCTATATACCTTTGTAAAATATCATCATCATTTTTATAAAAATTCTGCACCCATTGCTTATCAAAAATAACTTTAGGCTTTTTTTCTTTTAATAACTTTATCCCATTCTTTTGAAGCTCAATTCTTTGTTTAATTTCTTTTGAATCAAAAATCTGCAACCATTTCCGAGAGAATGGAGTAAAGACTTGATATCCCCCTCCACTATCTTTTTCTAACTCATGAGGCTCTATTAATAAATGATCTCTAAATGTCTTTGTCGAAATAGATTTTTTCTCGAAAAAGGATTTCATCTGTGAATCTCTTGTAATCGCGAAAGGTTCATAATCACGATTCCACGAAATCAACTCCGGAAGATAGTCTAAATCCTTAAGTAACTTACTGAAGGCATCCTTAGGGCCCACATCCATTACAATCAAATCAGATCCTCTTGCTCTAAGCTCTAACTGTAAATCTTGTAAAGTTTTAAGAAAAAATTGAAAACGGTTCACAGAGAAGTCTTCTCTATTTAAAAACTTCTTATCAAAACAAAAAACGCATAGTACTCGTCCGTTGTACTTTTTATACAACTGTTGAAGAGCAGTGTTTCCAGCAATTTTTAAATCTCTTCTGAACCAATGAATGGCATATGGTGACATGCTATTTATAGCAAGCTATTCCTATAGTATAAGTTCTAAACGAGCACTTAACACCTTTTGCTGTTTCTTCAACTTTAAAAAGGCTTGCAATGAAGTTTTTATTTAATAACAAGCTTTCAGGGCAACCTTTATAACTTTCATTAATTGATACCTCTGTTATCTCACCTCGAAACTGCTGCTCTTCAGTATCTCCGATAACATGACAGTTTTCCATGCTGTAAGCTGTAGTTAAACCTAAAAAAAGAAACAATGCGAAACAAAACTTAGTCATGATACTCTCCTCGTTTAATTATTTATAAGTGGATACCCCATTTCTTGGAAAATATCAAAATTCATATCAATCATCTGTTGCTTCGTTGACTTAATATCCCCTGTTTTATCTTTTGTTATCAAAACTTCTTGATCCTTGTTTATTAATTTCAACTGTTTATTGATATAATCAAAAACAGAAACGGTGCCATCGCAGACACAAACATAACTAGAGCTTTCTTTTTCTTCGATCATGTATTTAGTCCCTCTAATTCCCATAGAGGCATACTTAGTGTTTACTTTAAAGTTTACATCCTTTGATTTTATTAAATAATGATAAAGAACGCCTTTTTTAAGCTCTACTATATTCTCTTTTTGAGGAGCAATCTTTTTAAGTTTAAATTCGCCCTCTTTAAAGAGCATAATACTGTGATCTTCTAACTTAAGTTGAATAAAGGATTTCTTGCCTTCAACACGTATTGAGTCATTATTCTTGATAATCAATTCTTTTGTATAGGCCTTATCATTAATATAAATTGTTTCATTATATCTCTCTACGCTAATAGCTGCGAAAACATTCACACTAAATAAAAGTAGAGTACCAATAATTAATTCTTTCATTTTAAAGTCCTTAAATCTGAGGTTGATATATTATAATGATTTAACTTTATCCCATACTCATTAAACTTCTTTATTAATTTGATTCGCATATCGTGTTTTAACTCCCACGCATCACTAGGCCCATCAGCCCAAGCAGCCAGCCAACACTTGAAGCAATCTTTTTCCATATTTATGATCCAAAAAGAAGGTTTTTCAACTTTTGTATTAAACTTAGAGGACTCGGCTACCTCCAAGGCAATTTTTTCTACTTCTTCTATTTTAGAATCAGGACTTACATAAAATTCAATATGGGCCCAAATATGATTATCATGCAGAGTAAGATTCTGAACTTCTTTTTGGATTAGTTTAGAGTTGGGCATTACTACTCGACTCCAATCCCATTTTTTTAAGACTGAATACGTAATACCTATTTCTTCAATAAGACCATAATGGCCATCAATATAAACTGTATCTCCAATTCGAATCGCCTTAAAAAAAGAAATAATTACACCTGCAAATAAATTTTCTAAAAAAGGTCTTAGCGAAAAACCAGCAATTACTGAAACAACTGCTGCAATAATAGAAATATAAACAGAAGGTATTTGATTAAGATAAGGAATCACAATTGTTAATAGCCATAGCATAAAGAGCAAGAGTGGTAATGCTCGAGATATAAGAGAGAATCTATGCTCAATTAATTCTATTCCCTTTTCTCTTAAATCTGTTCGTGGATTTTCCTCTGGTGAATCAGTTTCAATTGCATTGATGATTCTGCGATTCTTAATCATTTTTAATTTATAATTTTGGGCTTTTTTCACCTTCAATTGAAAGGCTAAGTAAATAAACAAATAAATGACTGTTGTAATAATAACGTATTGATATTCTTGTAATAAATCCATCATAAAAATAGTCTAGAAAATACCTTGTGTTCTGTACAATTTTTAAACAAGTACATTGTAAGATTTCTTTGAAAGTAAAAAATGATGATTCCAAATGATATAATTGCCAAAAGAAGGAGAAAAATGAAAAAAATATTCTTATTTATTATGATTCTTGTTGTATCTAACGCAAATGCGACCTCAAAAGAAATTTTTGGATTAAATTATGCTCTAGGGCTTGATATATCCAGTTACGAATTAGTTGGTATAGAGGTTGATAACCAAATTAAGCTTCATGTAAGTATGACTGTTGTCGACGAGTTCTGTAAAAAACCAGATATGATGAAATATACCTCGTGTAAACCACCTGGTGAATCATACGAAGTTTACGAGGATTTTGAGTACACAATTACCGACGATCAGCTTATTATAAACGATCAAGTTTGCGGCACCGTTAAAAAACTAGGCTGGTTTGGAGCTTTTACTCACGGTTATGATGCAAAAATCGAGTTAAATGAAAGTTGTAATCTGAAAATGGTACATAATGATAGAATTTATTATAATAAAGACGGTTCTAGGTTTCAATCAACAGGCTTCATTCTAAATATTTAATCTAGTATTTCCCCTTTAAAATATGCTAAAGTAGTACCCCTAAAGGGGTACTATTATGCTAGACATCAAATTCATAAGAACTAATTCTGATGCCGTTAAAAAGGCAATTAAAGACAAACAAGTCAGTTTGGACTTGGATCAACTACTTAAGGTCGACAATGATCTAAAGTTAGTAAGACAAGAATTAGAAGAACTCCAAATGCAAAGAAATAGCAATGCTAAGGAAATCAAGTCTGCACCTAAGGAAGAAAAACAAAATTATATTTTAAGAGGTAAAGAAATTGGCCAGGCCATCAGTTCAATAAAAGAAAAAGTAACTCCTTTAGAAGAAAGCTTTAATGATCTTATGCTTTTAGTTCCTAGCATACCGGACAAAGACACACCTTACGGTGAATCAGATGCAGACAATGTTGTAATTAAAACAGTTGGAGAGAAGCCTAATTTTGATTTTGAAGCTCTTGATCATGTTGACCTTCTTTTAAAGCATGGATGGGCAGACTTTCAAAGAATCCCTAATGTTTCTGGTAGTAGAAATTATTCATTGATAAATGAAGGATTAATGCTAGAGCAAGCCATATTACAATTTGCGATGAACCTTTTAATGGAAAAAGGTTTTGATATTATGTCTGTTCCTTCACTTGTCAGAGAAAATGCATTAGTTGGAACAGGGCATTTTCCAACAGGAAAAGATCAAGTTTATTACTTACCTGAAGATGACTTATATCTTTCTGGAACAGCAGAAGTACCTATTAACAGCCTCTACAGAGGTGAAATTTTAGATATTGATCAATTACCTTTAAAGATTGGTGGTTATTCTCCATGCTTTAGAAGAGAAGCTGGAAGTGCCGGACGAGATGTAAGAGGCTTAATTCGTGTCCATCAATTTGTAAAAGTTGAACAATTTGTTCTTTGTGAAAATAATGCTGAAGAATCAAAAAAGTGGCACGAACTTATGTTATCAATTTCAGAGGAGATTCTAACTAAATTAGAATTACCATATCAAGTAATTGAATGTTGTACGGGAGATATGGGGCTTGGAAAGTTTAAAATGTATGATATTGAATCTTGGGTTCCAAGTGAAGAAAAATACAGAGAAACTCATAGCTGTTCAGCTCTTCATGACTGGCAGGCGAGAAGAACCAATCTTCGCTATCGTGATAAAGAAGGTAATGTTCACTTTTGCCACACTCTAAATAATACTGCAGTTGCTTCTCCGAGAATATTAGTTCCATTCTTAGAAAATCACCAAACAAAAGATGGCCGTATTAATTTACCAGAAGTTCTAAGACCATTTTTTGGTGGTAAAGAAATTCTAGGACGATAGTTTCAGCTATTTTGACTTCAAAAAAATTCCTCGCGCAATACTGGCGCAAGCAGCCCCTTGTCCAAGGATTTTCATTTTAGGAAATTTTTCAAAACCACTTGGAATCAATTCAACATTATTTTTTTGGGCATGAGCTTTTACAGTATTAATTATCTTCTCTACTCTTTCCAAATAATCAGACCTAACAAGTCTCATTCGTCCGTGATTATTTTCATCATGCTTAAAGTATTCAACTGCACTTTCTTGATGCCAACCAAAATGAATGTATAATTCTTTTTTACCACTTTGAACTGCTTGTCGATACAGCCTTAAGTACTTATCCATAAATTCTATTTCATCTACGTAATCTGCAAGACCCAAGTTATTAGGGAACTGAATCATCTGCTCAGTTGTATGGTAAGGACCTAAGGTTTCATCAATACCAAGCCAAAGGGCTTGATGTAGTTTAGATAGATTAGAATCAGGATACAAATTATTTACTAATTCTCCAGGAACTGCGGAGCTATCGATATAAATTCCTTCTTTAACAAGTGCATTCCAAACATTAGAACCACTCATCCAGCCACCACCTCTAAAACTTTTTGGAATACCTAGGCCAAACTTTTTAAAGACTTTCTTTGAATAACTTATTTGTTTTTGGATTTCTTTCTCACTATAACTATTTAAGGGAACATCATCTCCCCGTTCACCATTTCTCGATATGGATAAATCTCCCCAAAAAGATGGCCCATCTCTAAATTCAACTCCACTTGCTTTAACAAAGTTTTCCCATGAATGAATATGCATACCAATTTCATCGTTTGACTTTAAAACTGACTTAATTCTACTTGTTACTTCCATCTCTGACATTTCCCAATTCTTTGTATAATAAGCAGCATTTAAAAAATGAATCACTGGAAACTCAGGAAAGGCCCTATTAAATCTTTGCATGGCCGCAAGATTTGCATCTCTTAAAGTATCACCTTCCCAATCCACTGATAATAAAAAATAAACTTTCAATTTTTCTTGAGAGAAGACTGTTGTTACAGATAGGAATTGAAATATGATAAAAGAAGCTAAAAAAAATAATTTCACATAAACATTATCGGTTTTTTCCAATTTTGGCTTAAATAGGTATAATAAGAACGAAATAAAGGAAATACTCATGAAATTATTTATTCTCATTACTTGTCTCTTATTATCGGCTAAAACTTTTTCTATGAATGCAAAAGCAATTGGAATTATTCTTGGCTCTCCGACAGGGCTTTCTGGCAATATAGTTTTAAATGAAACAAATTCATTAGACGGTGCAATTTCATTTGGAGAAGGTAATAAGTTTTCTTTGCATTCAACTTACTTATTTCAGCAAAACGAAATCTTTAATATCCAAGATCAATCCGTTATTTGGTACTACGGAGCTGGAGCAAGAATTAAAACGGACAAAAAAACTCAATTGGGCGCAAGAGTGGCCCTGGGAATCAAAACATTTTTTCCGGAGCAAAGAGTAGAGATTTTTGGTGAATCAGCAGGCGTATTAAATGTTACTCCAAGTACTGATTTTGATCTTAACTTGGCGCTGGGCGGCAGATATTATTTTTAAAAAGTACCCTTGACGCAAACATTTTTAAGATTATCTTCTAAACATAGATAGGTTTTCAAAAATTTAAGTCTTTTTTTCAGGAGGTTTAAAATGCAAAATCAATTTAACTTTTTTGAAGATCCATGTATTAGAACATCTGGCTTTCAGCTTTCTTCGTCCGAAGAGATGTTTATCAAAAAAGAATTAGAATTATTAAAAGACCAAGTTCCGACAGGCTCATTTATCAAGCTAAAACTCGACAAAACGGACCAAGTATTGAAAGGTACACTTTCAATTAAAAATTTCACTTTTCACTTTCACACGAATCAAAAGGCTTCAAATATTTCAAAGCTTATAAAACTTCTTAGGAACCAAATTAATGAACAAATTTTAGACTGGAAAAGAACTCGTTTTAGTAACTCACTTTTAAAGCATCTATCTGGTAATTATTGTGCTTAATTATTTATTGAGGCTAGATAACCTAGCCTCTGAATAATCTATTGTGCTAGTAGCTTTTTAACATCAAGAGTTGATTTTTTAAATGCTTTACGTCCACTGTTTAAACTACTTTTAACGTATTTAAGACAACTCAAGTTAAGGTTTTCTCCACCAGCAATATAGGTTACCCCTGCTTTTGACTTAACTCTTTGCTTTAATTGGTCATCAATACCTGTTGTTAAAAACTGTCTCTCAAAAGGCTGTATATGAGTTTCATATGCGTTTCCAAGTGCAATATCTAGATGGCTAAAATCATCGAAAACTAACATAATCTGATTCGCTGTAGGTTTTGTTTGAACAAAGTTCATTACAGCTTCTGGGGAAGACGCTAACCAATCTTTTTTTCCGTAAATCAATAACTGTGGAATATCATTATTTTTTAAAAGATTGTACTTAATTCCAGTTTCTGTTTGATAGCCGCGCTGAACGAACTCATTCACCGATCCAACTAGCACAGGAGATACTCTATTAGATGACCCATGATGCATTAAGAATTTTAAATCATCGACAGTAAAGTTATTAAAATCTAAAACGGCATCAACCAAAAAATTCATTGGCTTGGCCATCAGAGGCTTGCCAAGTTCTATGAACTTCTTTTTTACTTTATCCTTAATACCTGCTCTCGCTTCTTTTTTCGCATCTCCAACTTTTGAACTTGCTCCTAACAAAGCATTAAAAATTCCAGCAAAACGATTTGGGTCTTTACCTGCTAACGCAAGAACAGAAAATTTCTTTTGATTCTCTGTAAAGTCGACAGGGCCCCCATGATATATAGCGGCTTGAACATGTTTACTCACCCAGCTTTTTCTACTCTCATCTATTATATATTCTCCTGTTCTTCTATCCTTGTAAAAACCTGCAGAATAGTTTTCAAATGTCATATGTCCCATTGAATGGCCATGATAGACAATTGGAGAATTATTAGTTGCCTTTACGACATGCTTAACAGTCTCATGAACATATCCCATCAAATAATCAAAGTGCGCAAGCTCGGCCCTACCATTAATGACCCTACTCCTACCTATTCCATCTATCTCAAAGTCACTTCCATGCTCCATCATATTAAATGCAAAAGAGCGATGTCCTTGTTGACACATACTTGTCATTTGTCTGAGCCAGAAAGTGGCCTTGGAAGAGAAACCATGGCCGAATAAATGGGCAGGTTCTTTAGCTTTCGTATTTCCTTTTTTACGACAAGAGATACCAACGATTTCAACTCCATCGACTACTTTCACAATACGTGAGAATTCAATATCTTCAGGAATATCGAAGTTTTTAATTTCTTTAAGTTTTTCAGTAACTGTACTTGCAAAAGAGACTTGAGCAATAAGAAATAAAAACATGAAAACTGTATAAGTTTTTTTCATTTATCCACCTTAGTTTATTTATGCAGTATAAACCTTTTTTCCTTTTAAATTTAGCCACTTAGTAAATTTTACACAATGCGACACATGGACAAAGAATCGAGGTAAAATACTAAAAATTATTTTCTGGAGCTTTTTTGTGATGTTTAAAAAACTAACATTTTATTTTAGTGTTTTATTATTCCTATGTAATTCAAATGCAAGCGAGATCGAGACTTTAAGGCCATGGTATCAAGCAAATTACATGGACCTTTCCCAAGTTATAAATACTACAAATGATCCCAAGAAAAGCAGCTTAACACTTTTCTTAGAAAGCTCTGAAAATTTATATCAATGTGCCGAAGACTCAAAGATTGGAAACTTAAAAGACTACAGAAATGCAATAATCGCTCAATTATCTTTATACCTCGAAGAAAATAATGTCAGACCAAATGCAAACCTAAGTAAAAAATCGATGACTTTAAAGCTTATTGAAGAGCATATTACCTCAACCACAAAAAACTATCTTAAATTTCTCTATCAATATAAGCCTAATAAATTTGCCGAGCTGATAGAACAAAAAAATATTGAAAATGAGATTGTAAAACACCTTTGTCCTGATTCAGAAGCAGAAAATTGTTCTCTATTTAAAATACTAATGAAAGCGCAAATTAAAAGCAGTCTGAACTCACTTATTCAATATGAACAATATCAAGACTTGAACCTAATAAAGCAAAAAATAAACACACAAATTACAAAACTAAATAACATCCTAAAAGAATTCGATGTGATCTATTCGCAAGCTCTTATGACAGGCCAAGATAAAAAAGCTTATTTAAAAGAGAAATGGGAAGAGCAATACAGCACTTACATTACCGAATACAGTAAATTACTTCTACACAAACATACTCTCATCTCGGGAACAAAATCACTACAAAGCGATAACAAAATTGGGACTCCAAGAAGAAAAGATATCGGTTTTTTTAGAAAGGTTTTTCTTAAGGATACTCACGACCTTAAAGTCCAAAGAGATAAATATTTTACAGGTCTAACTCATATAAAATATAAGCTACATAACTATATTGATATTACAGATATAGAAGGTGCTATTAATGAGCTTGATGACTCTTACCAAGTTTCAGTATTAGAATCAGTTACAACTCACTCTCAACTACAAATGAAAATAGCGCAAGCTGAAAGAAAAATGAGTGGACACCAAGGAAGACAGGCAACAAACTCATTAAATAAAATGATAACTAAAATTATTGCTTCTCAAATTCTCACAAACCCTCAAAACCTGGCCAGAACTCTTGCAAAAAATCCAAAATTTGCTACGGAAATCTGTAAAGGCTTTGATTACAAATTGAGCTTAATAAAAAAAGACCGTAACCACATTATAAAGACAGCACTATTTGGTGGACTAAGTCTTGTGGGAACAATTACAGCAGGTGTTTTAGTAGCACTAAGTGCACCAGTTACACTAACAGCAACTATTGCTATTTCCTCAGTGTCATTAAGCCTTGGAGTCTCAATCATTGATGCACCAGTGCTTAGAAAGAATTCGAAGAGATATCAAAAAGAAATGAATGAAGTACGTCAATCTCTATATTTAGAATCTACAACTGAGGCACTTGCAGATAATTACCGTCAGTTAGAGTTGCAGTTTAAAGAAGCACAATTATATTCACAAATAGCTTTTGGAACAACTATTTTAGATTTAATAGGTTTTGGTCATGTTATTAAATCAACTAAATACGGAACGAAACTGACAAAACTAATAAAAGAATCTAGTGCACAAAATAAACTAACAAAAGAAATAAACTTTACAATAGCAACACTTACAAAAAAACCTCAAGCTCAACTTATGTTCCAACAAATGACAAAACAATTTGGGCAAAAAGCAATTACTGAATTTACAATCTATATGTCACAAACTCCTAAAAGCTTTCAAAAACTTCTTGCTAAAAATATGGGTCTTTATCAATCAAGAGATTCATTTAGTACTATTTTCACACGAACATTAGATGAAAGCTTCATTAATAACACAAAACTTGATGTTGATCTTGCTTATGAATTTCGTAATTTTCTATCTGAGAGTAAAATAGCAACAGACATACCGGTAGAGAGAATAGATATCGTTACTGATTTCGCACAATATATTCGAACTATCGATTATGCGAGCGAAGCCAAAAGCTTAACTGAAAGATCACTAAGATTAGATATTATTTCAGCTCATAGGGCCATTTTAATTGATCAAATTATTCCAGAAGGTACAAGCCGACTTGATTTCTTAACTGAATTAAAGAATAGGCCACAGTTGATGGATGAAATTGAAAGAAAGTCTATTAGCAATTACAAAAGCTCTAGTGCTTCTACTTGTAAGTTGTAATTTACTTTTTTTCTAGGCGCTCACTATACCTGTCTACTAAGAAGTCTGCATGATCTCTAGTTAAGTAAGTAAAACGCATAAGCTCTTCCATTACATCCACAACTCGATTTCTGAACGAAGATTCTTTCATTGAGCCATCTTCATTAAATTCTTGGTAAGCTTTTGCAACAGATGATTGATTGGGAATTGTTATCATTCTCATCCAACGTCCTAGTACTCTCATACTATTAACGGCATTAAAACTCTGGGAACCACCGCTCACTTGCATCACTGCTAATGTTCTTCCCTGTGTAGGCCTAACGGCCCCTATTGTAAGTGGAATCCAATCTATTTGAGTTTTCATCAAGCCTGACATGTTTCCATGTAACTCTGGAGATGACCATACCTGTCCTTCTGACCACAGACT
Source organism: uncultured Oligoflexia bacterium (assembly GCA_950061135.1). Classification (GTDB taxonomy): domain Bacteria; phylum Bdellovibrionota; class Bacteriovoracia; order Bacteriovoracales; family Bacteriovoracaceae; genus CATLVU01. The sequence goes on along the minus strand of CATLVU010000025.1, from coordinate 18,159 downwards.
TAAATCACGCAGCTCTTTAACCTTTGGATGCTCAACAGATTTTGTATTATCAAAAACTGGAATACCACTAGGATCGAAGATTTTAACTTCTGCCCCCATATACTCTAATATTCTAGCCGCTTCTTCAGCAAGTAGCCTAGAATAAGAACGCTCTCGAAGAGAACCATATAAAATAAGAATTCGTGGCCTATGCTCACTTATTGTTTTTTGCTTATGTTTTAAATTAAATTTTTCGTCTACAAGATAGTTCATTAATATTTCCATTTATTAGAAAGTTTAACCAAGCTGAGCATAATTGGAACTTCAATTAATACACCTACAACAGTTACTAAAGCAGCCCCTGAGTTTAAACCAAATAATGCGATAGCGACTGCAACAGCTAATTCAAAAAAATTGCTTGCACCAATCATTGAACCTGGGCTTAAGATACAGTGAGGTAGTTTAATTCGTTTACCGATAAACCAAGCTAGAAAAAATATAAAATAAGTCTGTAATGTCAGAGGTACGGCAATTAAAATAATATCAAGCGGGTTCTCTATGATTTTCTCTCCTTGAAAAGCAAAAAGAAGAACGAGAGTTGATAATAATGCAAATATGGACAATGGCTTAAATTTTACTAAAAAGACTTCAGTAAACCATTTTTCACCTTTTTTCTTAATCAGCAAAGTATTAGCTAAGTATCCTGCGATCAAAGGAATAACGACAAAAACAACCACCGAGATAATTAAAGTATCGTACGGGATGACAACATCAGTTACTCCTAGTAAAAATTTAACAATCGGAATAAAAGCTATAAGTAAAATTAAATCATTAATAGCAACTTGAACAAGAGTGTACTCTGGGTCGCCCTTAGTTAAATATGACCATACAAATACCATTGCAGTACAAGGAGCAGCTCCTAATAAAATGGCCCCTGCGATATACTCTTGTGCTAGTTCTGATGTGATATATACTGAATATAACTTATCGAAGAAAATCCATGCAAAGACCGCCATAGAAAATGGCTTTATTAGCCAATTTATTGCAAGAGTTAATGCAAGTCCTTTAGGGTTATCTCCTACTCGCTTTATTGAGCGAAAATCAATTTGTACCATCATAGGAAAAATCATCAACCATACCAAAACAGCAACAGGTAAATTCACTGAAGCAATATTCAATTGACTTAAAATTTCGATTGAGTTGCCAGTAAGCTTACCAATTATAATTCCTAAAACTATACATAGACTTACCCAAATACTGAGATAACGTTCAAAGAAACCCATCTCTTATCCTAAATGTTTCTCTATATTTAATATCATTTCTTTAATCTCATCTCGCACGCGTCTATATACCGTTAAGACTTCTTCTTCATCCGTAAATTCTTTTGTTAGTCTTGGGGGATCATCAAAGCCGGTATGTATTATTTTAGTAGCAGCAAAATAAGGGCAGTTTTCATGAGCATCTGAGCAAACTGTAAAAACATAATCCATCTCAATACTCACTAATTCATCTGTTGTTTTTGACTTATGCTCTGTAATATCAATACCTATTTCGTCCATTACCCTTACTGCGCGTTCATTTAATCCATGTTTGGTTGTACCGGCAGAATAAAAATTATACTTGTCACTTTTTAGTTTTCGTCCCAATCCCTCTGCCATTTGGGAGCGACACGAATTTCCCGTACATAAAAACAAAATATTTTTTTTCATCATTATCCTTTATTAATTAGCATTTTCTATCAAAGCAGTCGCTTACCTTACAACATGCTTTAGCTTCGGGCCCATCCTCGCAAGCCGTTATTATTTTCTTTAAAGACTTTTCCATTTTTTTTAACGATTTTATTTTTTCTTGGACTTCTTCTACTTTGATGCGAGCTTTTTGGGCAACATTCTCACATGTTGATCTTTTATTTTGATCCAAAATTAATAAATCTTTAATCTCATTTAACGTGAAACCTAAATCTTGTGCTTTTTTTATAAATAGGATCTTGGAAATATATTCGTCAGGATATACTCTGAAGGCACCGACTTTGGTATTAGGCTTCTTTAAAAGAGATTTTTTCTCATAAAATCTTATCGTTTCAACATTTACATGTGCTCGTTTGGCTAGTTTCCCAATGGTTAATAAATCATTCATTCTCATAATATACACTCCGTAGTATAGTACGGAGTCAATATATCATTTGAGTTTTTGGACGTCTTTATGAGAAATGCCTGATTGAAAATTTAATCAACCAGGCACAAGATATAATAAACTAGTTTTTTAGGGCCTTAAAAGCGTCTGTATAACCTGATGTGCTATAAGTATTTAAGTTTTCACCAGAATGTACATGACTCATTAGTCTCGACTTTAATTCTTGGTATGTAAGATTTGGTTCATTAGCAAGTAATAATCCAGCAACTCCTGCTATAAAAGGACAGGCCATTGAAGTACCCGACATTTTCTTATAGTTATTATTAGGAACGGTAGAGTAAATTTTTACACCTGGTGCAAAAACATGAACTGTTTCTTTTCCATAATTTGAGAAACTAGCTTTTTTACCTTTACCATCCATAGCACCTACAGATACAACATTATCAATTCTAATTGTTGCAGGAACTGTTGGGACTTTGTCATTATCACTATTTGAATTTCCTGCTGCGGCAACAAAAAGTATTCCAGCTTTTTCAGCTCTGGCCACCGCCTCATTTAATGCAACAGACTCTCCGCCGCCTCCCCATGAGTTGCTCATGATATCAACTTCTCTTTGAATAGCGTAATCAATCGCCTTAACTGCTCCTTCGAGAGTACCTCTTCCACTTTTAGTTAAAAATTGAATAGGTAAAATTTTAACATTCGCCATGACTCCTCTAATTCCTAAGTTGTTATGAGAGGCACCAATAACTCCCGCGCAATGAGTACCATGTCCATGTCCATCCATTGGATCATTATCTTGATTTGCAAAATCATAGCCATAGATATCATCAACATAGCCATTTCCATCATCATCAACACCCTCAATACCATTCATTTCTAAATCATTAATGAGAATATTATTCTTAAGATCTATATGATTATAATCAACGCCTGTATCAATAACTGCAATTTTAACTTCATTAGAACCTGTAGTTATTGTCCATGCCTTTTCTGCATTTATATCAACACCTTTTTTTCCTGGGAAAAAAATATTTCCTGAATTTCTACCAGTGTTCTTCAAACCCCATTGCTTATCATAATCAGAGTCTTCTATTCCAAAAGCAGTATAAGTATAATTAGGTTCTATATACTCTATCTCTTCTCGTTGTTTTAAAGATTTTAACTCTGATTCATTAATATCAATTACTGCGAACTCTCCATAAGATAAACTAAAACTAGAATTTATCTTAATAGATTTATCTGTAAACGAAGCCCCTTCCTTTATTTTGATTAGGTATTCAGCAGCATTAATATTTAACGAAATAAAAAGAGCGAGCATTATGCTCATAAACTTAATCATACAATCCTCCTTGATTTATAAATTTATTTAATATCTAGTTCCTTAAAGATATTAACAAGAATACATAGACATTTTACTTATTGCAAGTTGATTGCAATAAGTAAGTTAAAGTTAGAAACTAAATCTATTTCTGACCAAACCACCCCGAGACCATCAATGCTTTAAAAAAACATATTGGGTTATCAATTCCTGATTTTTTTATTTGAGTCTCAACAATAGAAGGTGCTAAAACTGTTAACATTTCTTCTAATTGCTCTGGTAATTTTTCTAAAGATTCAGCCGTGGCCCCCATCACCTTTTGAGCTTCGACCCATTTTTCAAGCATTAAAGGATAATTTGTTGAATTTAAATCAAAACTTATTTCAACGTTCACAAGATATCCTTTAGGAAGTAATTTAGAAACCATTCTAGTAAAGTAATTAACCCTTTCATTTTTACTTATAAAATGCCCCACAAAAAGGCTAATCACAGCATCATATTTTTTATTATTTGAAAGATCTTCTAAATAACAATTTAGTAACGTACATCTATCAATAATTTCGGCTTCCTTTAAACGTTTTTCACATACATCCAACATTGGTTTTGACGGTTCAAGTGCCACAAAGCTCCATGAGGGAAAATGTTTAGCAAAGTAGATTATTTCTTCACCTGTACCTGCTCCAACACAAAGAATTTTTGCATCATTTGGTAATGTTTTTAAAATAAGACTTAAAGTAAAATGCAAAGATTCTTTTATTGGAGCAATTCTTTTATTTCTATCATCATAGTTTTGTGCCATATCTTCATTAAAAAACTCAACAAAATCATTTGCCATATTATCCCCTTATTAAAGTATTTAATATTTCTGGATCGCTACCAGGGCCTATCGTTAATAACTTCGGTCCCGTGACAGGTTTTCCATTATATGGTCTAATGTATAGTTCTCCTGTTGGAGTTCTTTCAAAGTGAGAATAGAAATCATTATCATCTAGCCTTGTACAGCCTTTAACTCGAAGAATATTTTTAGAGATACTACCAACAATTTGAGTTAACTTTTTTGAACTAATGGGATCAGGGAGTTCAACAGAACAAGAAGACCAGTGAGCTTTATTATGCTCCATTTTAATCGCGTTGTTTTTATTTGTATCAAGCTTAATAAGCGACAAAGCATCAAAACTGTCCCAATGAACGATTTGAGCTTTTGAATTTAGTTCACACAGATCCTGTTCAACTTGTACTACTCTTTCAATATAAACATGATCAACATAATTTAAAACTATCATTGAAGAGACTTGAACTTGATTCGCTTCCAATTCATTGTAGACTCCACGTTTTTGCCAATTTCTCACGTCGACAACGGCTATCTGGACTGGTGGCAGAAAATGTTTTTCCATACCAACACCTAAGAAGCCCATTAAGCTTACGGCATCAGTAGTTCCGTTTGCTTCAATTAATGTAACTCCTTGATTTCTTTTTGGTATCTTATTTATCTGTGCTCTTAGTTCATGAATACCACTACAACAAATACAACTGCCACTTAAAGCATTTACTTGATCTTTATTTAAGAATGACAAAAAGTCCTGAGCGTCAATATTTGCATTTTCATAATCATTAAGAATTATATTGGGTTGCCATTCTTTATCCACAAATTCTTTAACTATTTTTTTCAAAAGTGTAGTTTTACCCGTGCCTAAAAATCCGACTATTGCTATGATTGCTTCCATAAAGTTATCCTAATTAAATAATTTTTCTAACCTATCTAGAGCAACCAGGACAAAGACCTGTTATTTCTAAATGATGAGTTAAGTTAGTATAGCCGTTCATTTTAAGTTTCTTCTCTATTTTTGACACAAAACAACCACTAAATGGTCTAATTTCATAGCACTTATTACATTTAAAATAATGTTCATGATTCCTAGAATCAATTTTAGATGAAGTTAAAATATACCGAGTAGCCTCGTGATTGAATTCCATTTTTTTAACAATATTTAATTTTTCAAACATATTCAATATTCTATAGACAGAGACTAAATCACAATTTTCTTCTATTTGAGAGATTAAGATTTCCTGATGTATTTCTTCGGCTGATAGATAGTTATCTTTTGAACTTGTTAATATCCGAGCAACTGCTTGCCGAGACTTTGTTAACCGCATCGAGTTTTCTTTTAATGTATCAAAAATATGCTCTAAACTCTTTTTCATAAATTCCTATAAATTCCTTGGTATATTAACCTTTACAAAAAACTTTTTTATATAGTTTTATTTCTACAACTAATTCCTTTTTATTGCAACATACTTGCAATAAAAATAAAAACGATATAAACTATACTCCAGTATAGTAATAGACTTCCTAGGTATTCCTAGACTTAGTCCCCTTGCTATCCGACTCCATGAGTAGCAAGGGGATTAAATTAAGTATGAAAAAATCGATTATATTTCCTAAGATTATATGTCAAGGCCATTTCTATGCATTTAGAAAGCTTTTTCTTAGGTATTCTTTTTTTAAGTTCTAGCGAGATGGCCCTATTACCTGTATATACAAAGTCATCAGGATATATTTCTCTAAAGATAGAGATAAGTTTTGTCTGACAATTAAAGTATATATAAAATTTTTCAGGGTCTTTGTGTTTCCAATCAATTCTAATAGGGCTACCACTTTTTGATTCATTTGTAGAAAATGTAAACTCACCCCATTTTAATGACTCATCAAGTTTACCAACTCCATCAGTTTTTTTAGCAACCTCATGTATTAAGTGATAAAGCTCCATTAGCTTTGTTTGTGCTTTTAGTGGGTAGTTTTGAAATGCTTCTAAAACCATTTTTTCGCCGACTCTCTTCTGTGCGGACAACCAGGCCAACAACAAGGTCTTTTTTTTCCTTCACCAATTTCTTGCAAACCTCTATTAATTCTTTTTTGGCGAGTCTCTTCTTTTTTGGCAGAAATAATCCAACAAATCCATTCGTTTTGGGCCAATGATGTCAGGCTTTTCCAATTATTAAAAACTAACTTATTTGAGTTTAGTGCCTCTTTAAAGTCTTTGGGTAATTTATGTCTAAAGTCAGAGGAGGTTTTTTGCATTTAATATCTATACCAGAAAATCAATATGATTTTTAATAAAACTTGAGATGAAATAATAACTATGGTCATGACCTTCTCGATAATTTATTTCGACCTCTTGTCCATACTGCTGACACACATCTTCCAAGTTTTTAGTTAATAACTGGTCAGGATAAAATTCATCACTAAGACCTTGATCCACTAATATTTTCTTGTGATGTTTATTTCCAGATTTAATTAACTCACAAGAATCAAAGTCTTTCCATAGCTCCTTATCTTCGCCTAAATATCCACTGAAAGCTTTCTGTCCCCATGGACAATTCATCGGATTAACAATCGGGGAAAAAGCAGAGATAGCATGAAAAAAGTCTTTTTGTTTTAAACCTAATACTAGCGCTCCATGGCCTCCCATTGAATGACCTGAGATTGAAAACTTTTTTGGTAAAAACGTTTCTTGTAATAAAGGAATAAGTTCTAAAACAATATAATCATACATCCTATAATGATCTTTATAGCCATCTGTTAATGCATTTAAATAAAACCCTGCTCCTGAACCAAAATCATAACTACTATGCTCTTCTGGTAGGTCGAGTCCTCTAGGAGATGTATCCGGGCAAACAATCATGCTACTTGAGTCTTTTAAGTGAAATTGAGCACCTGCTTTAGTAATAAAATTTTCTTCAGTACAAGTTAAGCCTGATAACCAAATTATAATCGTTTCAACTTCATTACACCCAGGATGAAAGTATGAAAATTTCATTTCTGTTTGAGTAGTTTTTGAATAGTGAGATGCAAAAACTGTTTCACCATTAAAAGATTTATGTCTTTTTATTGTATTAATTTTCATTTTCTCCTCACATTGAATAATCAATTACAGTTCTAATACTTTTCCCTTCATGCATTAAATCAAAAGCTTCATTAATTTTTTCTAAAGGCATTTTGAAAGTAACAAGATCATCTAGATTAATTTCACCACTCATATATTTATCTACGTAGCCTGGTAATTCAGTTCTACCTTTCACTCCTCCAAAAGCACTTCCCTTCCATACTCTTCCGGTCACTAATTGAAACGGCCTTGTACTAATCTCTTGTCCAGCTCCAGCGACTCCGATGATAATTGATTCACCCCATCCCTTATGACAACACTCAAGTGCTGATCTCATAAGCTCTACATTTCCGACACACTCAAAAGAATAATCGACACCACCATCTGTAAGCTCAACAATCACTTCCTGTATCGGTTTTTGAAAGCTCTTTGGATTTAAAAAATCCGTTGCCCCAAACTTTTTTGCCATTTCAAATTTGTCTTCATTTATATCTACGGCAATTATTCTTCCTGCCTGGGCCATCTTCGCTCCTTGAATTACAGATAGGCCTATTCCTCCAAGTCCAAAAACTGCAATCGTAGCACCTTTTTCTACTTTAGCAGTATTAAATACTGCTCCAATACCTGTTGTCACTCCACAGCCTAATAAACAAACTTTATCAAGCGGAGCATCTTTACTAATTTTTGCTAATGATACTTCTGGTAATACTGTATACTCAGCAAATGTTGAAGTTCCCATATAGTGATGGATCATTTTCCCATCTTTAGAAAACCTTGATGTTCCATCAGGCATAAGCCCTCGCCCTTGAGTTTCTCTCACACTCGAGCATAAATTTGTTTTTCCAGACTTACACATTTTACATTCCCCACACTCTGCTGTGTACAATGGAATTACGTGATCACCTTCTTGAAGGTTGCTAACTCCTTCACCAACTTCCACTACTACTCCTCCTCCTTCATGTCCCAAAATTACAGGGAACAAGCCTTCGGGGTCAGCTCCAGAAAGTGTATATGCATCTGTATGACAAACTCCAGTTGCTAAGATTTTAATTAAAACTTCACCCTTTTTAGGGCCATCTAGATCAACTTCCTCTATTTTTAATGGCTCATTAGGTCCCCATGCAACTGCAGCTCTTACTTTCATTTTTTCTCCTTATGAATTTTACTCATTCTAAGTTTATAAGCTTATATCATTGTTGACAATTGGCGCGATGGCGTACAAATTGTTTACCTATGGAAACAATAAAAAACCACTCCAATAATTATATTTTTATCAAAGTGGCCAAACATAAATCTTATTCTCAAGCTGCTAAATCACTTAATGTTTCACGATCTTATTTAAGCAAAGCGATAAAAGACCTTGAAGAAGAAATGGGACATAAATTATTCAAAAGAAACACACGCTTTATAGACTTTACTGATTTTGGAGAAGTATTTTTTAAAAAATGTGTTCATCATATCGAAGCATTAGAATCAATTTTTAATCAAAGTAAAAGTAGTTCTAGTATCAAAGCTAAAATTAGGATTTCTCTAGCAGGTGCTTATGGAGAAGATATAATTGCTCCTTTAATTTCAAATTTTCTTTTAAAAAATCCTCATGTAAAAGCTGAGCTTATTTTTTCAACCGAACTGATCGACATCACAAAGCAAGATTTTGATATTGCATTTAGAACTTCATCTAAAAAGCCCTCAAAAGGCCATTCAATTCAGGTTTCAGAACGAACTGAGATTATTTGTGCGTCTCCTGAGTATCTTAAAAAATTTGGTACGCCTTTAAAACCAATTGATATAAAAAAACATAATTGCATAATAGGTACAAATTCGAATTGGACCTTTCAAACTCAAAAAAGTATATCAAATATTAAAGTTGATGGTAATTTTACAAGTACAAATGCAAGGGCGATAAAAAGTGCGGCGCTGCAAGGACTTGGTATATGTAAGCTACCAAGTGCTTATATTTCAAAAGAAATACAAAATAAGGAGCTTATTCCATTATTGAGTCCCTACACTCCTCATTCAATCCCAATTTGGGCAATAATTCCTTCTAAAAAGCTAATCTCACCTGAAATAAAATTCATCCTAAAGCAATTTAATGAGCAAATTATATAAAGTATTCTCTTTTTTTCTACTTCCATATTTATTACTAGTTATCTCTGTTGTTATTCAGCAACAAATATATTTCAGTGCAATCATTCTTATTTGCCTAATCACTCTTGTCTTCACGTTTCTCACTAGAAACCAAGATAGCAAAAATCTTATCTATATATCAGCATTCTGTTCTATGGGAGAGATGACTATTTCTATTACTTCTTTAGTCCTTGGGGCAATTATTATTTGCATCAATATTATTTTTTATATTGGCCTAACAAAGCACTTCATCGGCCAAGGTGGCAAATTAGGCACAATAGCGTTCTTAAGTAGTTCATTAGTCTACTTGATAGGAAAACTATTATGATTCTAGCTCTTTTGCTAAGCTTAGCTTCCTCCGTTTTAACATACATTAGTGTTAATCATTATAGGCTCTGCGCAGTTCGCAGCTCTTTAATAGTAACTTTAGCTCTAGCTTCCATACATTTAGCTTTATTCTCACAAAATAATGAAATTTATTTATTAATTTTTGGTGCAAGCTTTATTGGAATGAGCTCTAATAATAAGTTCAATTTAGTAGATATCATTATGGCAACAATCGTTTTTTATGTTTTTTATAGCACCTTAAAAAAGATACTCCCTAGCTTAGGAGGAGTATTGGGTTTAAGTGCATTTTTGTCTTTATTCATTATTTTCACAGTTAAATTTATTTCAAATTTTAAAATTCCAAAATAACGACCAAGTACTATAACCTTTTAAAGCTATTGTTGGGGATTTGAAAATTTCATTATCAAACTTTTTATAAGCATAGGACAAAGCGATTGAAGACTGTTCATCTAATTTTAAACTTGAGTTTAATGCATAAATATCATTGACTGCTTCATTTAACGTATATGCTCTAAACTCTCCTGTTTCATTATCTCTCACCCCATAATAATATCTAGTAAAACTTTTATTTAAATATTCTTTAGAAAACCGAGGTATGATTGTTAGCTTCTCACCAAATTTGAATCGATGTACTAAACTTACCGCCATCATATTACCATTGTAAGTCCTTGCAATATCTGAACCGTAATGTATTGAAAGAAAAAATAATCTGATTGAAGCGCCACCATTTATGGCCGTGTCTCGCTTTTCGACTTCATAAGCCTGATAGCGATCTCCAACAACATTTATTTTCAGGTCGAAACCTATACTTCCCCTTAGCAAATTATAAGAGATATTTGGCCCATAGATTCTCAATCTCTCAGAGTGATAAGCTATCATTGGAACAAAACTTAACCCTAAAGGAAGTGGATTTATTTCATTATCAGTTCGATATTCTTCAGGGCTAATATAACCAATTCCCGTCACTAAATTAGCTTGGGCCACTGATATATTACACATAAAAATCACTATTAAACTTAAATAAAAATTCATATTTAATCTTTTCAATGCAGCCTAGCTCCATTAGGAACAAGTTTATCTAACTCAAAAAGTACTATATCATTATTTTGATCTGAAAGCCCTAGCACAAGAACTTCCGACATATACTTACCAATTTGTCGTGGAGGAAAATTAACAACTGCTAATACTCTTTTTCCAATTAAGTCTTGTTTAGAATAATGAGTCGTGAGTTGGGCACTTGATTTTTTGATACCAACTCCTTCTCCAAAATTAATTCTCAATTTATAACTCGCTTTTTTTGCCTCAGGAAAATCAATCGCTTCAATTACTTCACCAATTCTTATATCTACTTTTAAAAACTGCTCAAAACTAGTTTGTTCTGCTTCTTTTTTAGCAGGGTCAAAATCTAAATGCATAATTACTCTTTTTTACTCAAGCTCAATATCAAGTTCGATATCTTCATCAAGTTTACTAGGGTCAATATAAGTCACAGGGATTTCTAATTCTTCACATAGTTCAATTTCTTTATTCACACCATAAGATTCTTTCCAACCATCAATTGTAAGAACGATCATTCCTTGGGCTTCTTGCAATAATGAAAAATCAAACTCCAAAACAAGCTCTTTTCTTTCTTCTAAGCTGAACTGATCATAAACTTTCATCATTGCATGGTTATGAACAATAGGACTCCAAGCAAAAATACCTTTTTTTAAAAGTTTTCCACAGACCTCTGCTGCTAATCTTGCTCTTTGCTCTTTTTGCTCTTCGGTTCCATTGTAAGGGTTTGATATATAAAAATAGCTCATTCTTTTCCTTCTATCGTAATTATTTTTTTAAATACAAACTTCATCAGAATATTTTAATAAGATTTTTAATAAAAACAAGATAAAGACTTAGTTAATTCATTTCTCTAAGTAGAAATTTTTAATCCGATTATCGAAACAACTAATAAGGCAAAATAAAAGATGCGAGTAATACTCATTGACTCCTTAAAAATAATGACACTTAATACACCCGCTCCAATAACTCCAATCCCAACCCACACAGCATAGGCCGTTGCGAGAGGAATTACTAGGGTTGACTTGGCCAGTAATAATATACTTCCGCACAATGCAACTAGAGTAAAAATACTAGGCCATAAACGAGAAAGGCCATCACTGTATTTCAAGCTCAAAACCCAACAAACTTCTAATAAGCCAGCGGCTATTAACATTAACCATGCAGAAAACATAACGAACTCCTTTATTTAAATTAAAGGCGTCGTCTTAGCTTTATCGGGTACGGCGCGTCTCGTCCGAGCACTGAGTAGTGCAAAGAAAAAAAATGAATTATTTCTTCTCACTTATATACATATTAATCACGGCTTTGAAAACTTGTTCTGCATTAGTATCAAATACATTAACCAGAACTTGATTATCACCAAGTACTATACTCTCTTCTGAAAGTTCGCATTTCCCAATAAGGTCTGTATTTGCTTTTTGGAGATATTCTACATTCATTCCTTTTGGAATCCATCTCATATTTTTAGGTAGGACTGAGTCGATAACAAGGCCGGCACAAAGTTCAGCAAGATTACACATAGCAATGGCATGTACTGTACCAATATGATTCAGAACAGGTTTTCTTTTGTGTAATTTTATTTCGATTTTTCCTTTTTCATAATTAAGGAGTTGCGGTTTGATAGAAGAAAAGTACGGTGCCTTTGAACACAACGCTTTCATAAATAAAAACTTGGACAACGGATACTTTTTTAAAGAATTATAAATTTTCAATGGCGACATTATAGCTCCGGTAATTTATCAAATGAAGGTAATAATTGTAAATTTTCTTCCCAAGTAGCTCTACTAGACATAAACAAATGTGCGTTTGGTTTTAAATTAACTGGAGTGTCTAGGCTTCCTGCAGGAACAACGATTAATTTTTCTTCACCTTGAACACTTGGTAAAGCTGAACCACAATTCGAGCAAAAACTTTTGACATGCCTCGTATTGGGTAAGTGAAATGTTTTCACAAGGTCAGTTCCTGTTAGCCAAGTGAACTTAGCGTTCACAGTGAAAAGATTAGCACCATGAGCTGAGCCTGTATCTTTTTGACAATATTTACAATGACAAAGAAAAAAGCTTTCGAAATCTCCCTCGATTTCAAACTTCACTTTTTCACATAAACAAGAACCCAAATTTTTATTACTCATCACAATGCCTAAAAAATAAGTTAATGATTTATTTTAATGCATAAAAGAACTGTTGTAAAAGTACTTAGCAATGACTTTACTGATACTCATTGTAGCCGAGTTATGTTATTTTTTAAATAACATAACTCGAGCGTAAACTTTAGTGTACATAAAACTTAAAACATATATTTATCAAAAAATGGAATTATTTTATCTGGATTTTTTCCGAAATAATTATATCCATCTCTAAATCTTTTTGTTGTACCTTCAATCAATAAAAGCTCTTTTTCTTTACTTCCAAGTAGATCAAATGTTTTTTGAGCATCCTCCGGATTTCTTGTCCACTCATCATCGTGCACTTGAACCATTAAAACAGGCATCTTTACATCTGGAGCTGCTTTATGTGGAGTCATTTCATCTGCAACAAATGCACCCATTTTTAACAATTCAAGGTCAATCAATTCTTGATATTGGCTAACGCCATAAATCTCAGAAAAGGCAGAATAGATAGCTGACATTGATACAACCATTGGGCTACACATACATGATACATTTTCAAATAATTCAGGTCTTCGTGAGATAGCCTCATATTGTGAATTCCCACCCATGCATTGAGAGTACAGTCCTACTTTCATTTTGCTTAGGCGAGGGTGATTATCTACATACTTTTTTACTCCTACGCAGTCTCTCCACTCCCATTGCCCAATACCAGATAAACCACCATTGGCCGAACCGCTATTTCCATGATTTCTCATATCATATGCTAGTACATTATAACCGGCGTCCGTAAAATGTTTCATTTGAATAACAAAATCAATTTCCACCGCATCGAATTGACTCCATGGCTCTCCTAAGTGTCCAGGAAATCCGGCCCTACACATAGGGAGTGCATGATTAAAAATAATCAATTTATTACTTTCTCCGCCAGTCGCTTTTATATACCAACCTTCCAGAGGGATCCCGTCATCAGATTGAAAGTATATATCTTCCCACTCTTTAAGATTATAATCATCTGGAGTGACATGCAAAATACTTCTTAAAGGTTTTACAATATTGGCAAGGGCCATAACCTTTTCATGATCTTCTTTTGAAATTGTTTCTAGTTGTTCCATTGCTTTTGACATTCTTTCTTTTGATAATCTACTCATCATTTTCTCCTTTTGAAAATTTGTTCTCAATAATGTTTATAAACTTTGCTGTAGATATTTGGCTTCCCATTCGACCTCGCTTGACAGCTTTGTGATCAAAGGACTTTGCACCATTACTCATGACAATCGATTTAAATTCATCAATATGATCTTGACCAAAATTACTATTATATGAGTTAAACAAGACAACATCTTTAGCATTAAATTTATTATTCTTTGCAAATTCAAATATAGGTGGTGAAGGACGATAAAACCAAATGGGTGAGCCTAAGAACACTTTCTTATATTTTGATAAATCTAATTCTTTTGGATCAATTTCGACTTCCCTATCTTGGTATGACCTAGCGGCTTCAGTTAATCCCCAAAATCCAATTTTATATTTAGAAGCATCTATATTGATTAAGTCTGCATTGAATATCTTTGCAATAGTCTTCGCCATAACAGCAGTATTGCCAGAACGTGAAAAATACACGACTGCTACCTCTGTATTTTTAGCTTCTTCTCGATCTTTACTAAGTAATTTCCTATTCGTCCTCTCTTGCCCATTTTCAATAGAAACAACGACTGTTGGTGCTACGATGATCGCAATTAAAACTGTAGTTAATAAATAAGCTGTCATTTTCATATCCTTCTTTCCTTTTGTTTAATCATCATATCGGAAAAGACTGCTTTATAGGTATCTCAACCCTCCATAACTCTTGCCTATTTCTCCAGACATATAATTTCTTATAGATTTTTATACAACTCGCCGATATATTGAAATTATGAAGAATCAGATTAAAGAACTCATTCATTTAGTAAAAGCTCTTCCCTTAACTGAAGGGGTTAACCCTACTAAAGTAAATGTATTAAGCATTAGAAAACATTCTGCTCCAATTACCGCTCATAGTATTTTTAAACCATTATTTTGCTTAAATCTCCAAGGTGATAAAGTCTTAGAAGTTGGAGAAGAGAAATATGAATACACGGCAGGCCAATATATACTGGCCTCAGCAGAGCTTGCTTTAACTGGTCATGTAAAAAATATTAATTCACACAGGCCATATTACGGAATCATTATAGATATTGATCCTATTATGATTGTCGAAGTTCTAAATGATATGATTTTTTACGAATCCAAAAACTCCTCTCCTAAAAGAGCTTTGTCCATAAAAGATGCGAATGAAAATCTACTTGATGCAGTTAAAAGATTGCTAGAAACTTTAGAAGCTGAAGAAAATTCAAAAGTTTTATCAAAATTATATATAAAAGAAATTATCTATTTACTTCTAAAGGACAATCAAGATGGAACTCTCATACAAATGGGGATGATGGGAAGTCAGTTTCAAAGAATTAAGAGCTCAATCTCTCATATAATAACTAATTATCAAACGAAGATAAATATTGATGACCTTGCGCAAAGTGCAGCGATGAGTTCATCTTCATTTCATAAATATTTCAAAGATGTCACTGGGCTGAGTCCAATTCAGTTTCAAAAGAAAACAGGACTCATGAATGCTCGCGGACATATAATCTCGAGTTCAAGAGACATTGCAGAAATTGCTTTTGAGGTAGGATACGAAAGTCCATCTCAGTTTAGCAGAGAATATTCAAGGCAATTTGGACTATCTCCCAAAGAGGAAAGAATTAACGTGTTAGAGTTTTCTTAGAAGTCTCTCGCTAGTAAAAAAAAATAATGATCGTGTTTTAACTTCTCCTAACACTCTAACGGCATTGACATTACTACTTATATGTAGTATTGTTAGGTTGTGAATATTTTCAAGAACTACAAAAACGAAGACTGCATACTGACAGATGAACAGGAAAAACATATTTCATCTCGACATCCAGACGCAAGTCTTCGACTAATTTCGAATTGCTTGAAGGATCCAATTGAAGTTAGAAAAAGTAGTTCAAATAATATTTCACAACTTTATTATATTACAAAAACAGAGACTCGTTTGTTTTGTGTTGTTATAAAGATATGTAACGATGGGAATTACGTTTCTACGGCCTATACAACATCTCGAATGAAAGCTGGAGAGACAATATATAAAAAGGAAGTCTAATATGTATATCTATTACGACAAAGACTTGGATTATGTAGAAATTTTCTTAAAAAAAGAAGATAGCTATTTATTACCTAAGGATGACAATGAACAAATTGCTGAATTTCTTTCCGAGAAAGATAACTCTATTATTGGTTACTCCATCGAAAACTTAAGCGATAACTTTGATGAATTAACCTTTTTGACTCCTTTTCAAAAATTATCAATTATAATTAAAAAATACAGAATACAAAAAGGAAAAACTCAACAGGAAGTAGCTGACGAGATGGGGATTCAACTTCTTCCTTATCAAAGACTTGAGTCAGGGGAGAATAACCCTACACTCAAAACACTTCTTAAAGTGAAAAAAGTATTTCCTGAAATCGATTTAGATAAAATAGCCTAAAATATGAGGAACAACGTATGAGTATAAAGGTAAACAAAACAATCACAATCTCAGAAGAGCTACTTAAAGAAGTTGAAGCCAAACTTTCTCTAACTCCGGGGCTTGATTTTAATACCTTTATCATACAAGCAGTCAATGACAGGTTGGCTAGTAAAATCAATTCAAAACCTTTGTCGATGTCTGAGTTAAAAGAGCTAACAAGTCGTTATGTTAAAGATAATTCAAAAGGCTTCGGCCCTCAGGGACAAAGTAAGAATGTTATTTCAGAAATTATAGAAAAATGATTCTAAACTTAGAAATTTAATCCACTGAAAAAAATACTTCTTTTTCCAAGACTTCTTAATCACGTGTAAAGGCGATCTTTAGAGAAACTTTATTTTCATCTAGGATATGCCCCAAGTATATTTCACCTCAACAAACTGCTTATGAAATAGTTTTTGTATCACCTTTTATCTTTGAGTAACATAAGTCATTTTTTGAATTGGATCTGTAAAAAAATAAAGACTGATAAGATATATTTTCTTTTTTTAAAAATGATTATAGAACTGCAATTCTTGAATGGTTAGTTAACTATTTAACTTATCTTGCCATATCTTGCTGTGAGCACGGAAAAGCAAGAGTGACGCTCCCGCTGCAGTAAAAACACTATAATCAAAAACTCCTTTGATTCCACTTGCAAAGATCATACTTAAGGCAAACATCATCAATAGTCCGAAGCTAACTAGTGAAGTTTCCTTCACTCTTAAACCAATAATAAGCAAAATTGCTAATACAACCTCGAGGATAGTTGCTGTATACCCAAGGAAGTTAGAGAGCGATATTGGGGCCCATGAATTAAGAAATTGTGTGTAATCAAGGAATGCTTTGAAGTTTCCCCACACTACTCCCGCCTCTCCCGATTTACCCCATAATCCAAATCTGTCAGCGACAGCAGAAAGATAACTTCCTGCTAATGAAAATCTTAAAAATAAAAGTGAAACTTTGTTTAAATTCATTTTAATCCCTTGAATGAGTGCGATAATGAGGAAGAGGGTATAAAAAACACCCTGTAAAAACAAGTACTTTAAAAGCATTTTTAAAGTAGTACCTCCAAATGGAGAAGCACAAAACAATATCAAATCGAAGTCATTAAATTCACTTACAAAAAAGTTATCTATCGAGGTTTCATCACTAAAGTCTAGCGAAAAAGCTTTATCTATCATTTCTAGGTCACTTAAGCTCTCTTTACGGGTCGCTGTAGCATAGAGGTAGGTTAGATTCTGTTTTTTTAATACATTTTCAAAAAACATGATGCCCCAACGTAAGCGATTATCGAACTGAAATTCTTAATCTTTGCTATTCAAACTAATCTTTCATGCTTCTTTTGGTTAATTCTACAATGCTTGAAGCCAACTTTCCCATTTTGAAGTATCAGACTTTGTATCCCTATGCAGGGCTTCAATCATGGCTTTTTTTCGAGTTTCACTAGGATTAAGGCCAAATTTTTTCTTAAAAGAGCGAGTAAAAACTGATTCGCTACTAAATCCAACCGAATGAGCAATCTTACCGATAGATGATGAGGTTTGGGTCACTCTTCTGTGGGCCACAGTCAGTCTTCTATCTCTTATATAGTTAGCA
>CATLVU010000024.1 GCA_950061135.1 uncultured Oligoflexia bacterium | reverse complement strand
AACTTCTCGTATTCTTGTTTTCTTGCCTTCATTAATCTCAATAATATAAACTAACAACGGGTCCTCGGTATAAGATTGTGTTTTCTTTTCAGTGACGTTAACTTTCACATCAAGAAAACCACGATTTTTATAAATGAGCTTTATTTTTTCCTTAACTACAGAGCTTTTAATTTCCTTTCCTTTTAATAAGAACTCACTTGCTAATTCTTCTTTTAACTCTTTAATGCTAATTGCTTTAGCCCCATTAATAAGGCTTGAAGTTTGAAAAGTTTTAGTTAAATTCAAAATTAAAGATCTATTACTTTCTGACGTCGTTAATATTTTACTCTCAAGCTCTAAACTGTAATACCCATATTTTTTAAAAATTTGTTTAAGATTATCAATTGAGTCTCTCACCTCTGATATTACAAATCTCTGTTTATAGTATTGTTGTAAAACTTTATCAACTAGCCTATGTATATAGGCTGATTCTGAATTAATTTGTATTTCATCCAAGACAAGAGATGGGCCTAGCTTAATCGCTATTTCTACAGATACATTCGTTACATTTATTTTCTTTTTTGAGATTTTAATTTCTGGCTCTAAGAAGCCTTGAGTACTAAGAAAGTCTTTTAATATTATTTTTGTTTGTTCAACTCGTTGTTCAGTAAAATAGCGCCCTTCACTTAAGGGTATATTTTGTGGCCATTCAAAACTCACCTTGGAATCTGTGTTGATATTTATAGCCACAATCTCTTGAGGTGATCTAATTTCAAGTGTTCCGTTATTATTGAGCCTTATATAAGGGTAAATCTTAAAGTTCTCTATTTCTCTTGCAATACTTTCTCGATGTTCGACACTCAAAAACTTATTCTCAAATATGTTTTTTAAATCATGTTCATTTCTACAATTTTTATTGTCTAAGCATATAACTTCTCCACTTACGGCCTTAAAACTCATAATAATCAAAACAAAAAGGATCAGGCTTAAATTTTTCATTTAAAGGACCACTTCCACTTCAAATCAGCACCTATAGCAGAATCATCATCGATACTTTCTGCATCATCATCATTTTTAGATTCGTAAATGCCTTCGAGTGATAAATTTTCAGTCATATTATAGTTTAAGTTCATTGTTTGTTTTTGAGTCGCACTTCCACCGATTGTACTAGAAACTGACAAGTCAACTTTATCTGTTATTTTTTTTGAAACTTCAAAAGTTGTTGCAGATTTAGTTTTATTCTCAGCCCCATCCCCTTCGGCACTTTTTCTCGAAAGATAACTTGCTGTATCCTGTGTAATTTGTGTTCCAAGGTTTATTTTTAAGCCGAACTCTTTTTGTAAAGTCTCATTTATTTTGAATCGATCAAAAATTATTGCTCCAACTCCTGCCTGTGTTAGCGTTTCTCGCTCAGAGTTAGATAAGTCCTGAGAAGCATCTCCAGCGTAGCCAAAAGCAATTAAGGACAGAATATCATTTTGCGAAAGCGCAGGCTCACTACTAAAGCTAGGATTATAATCTCTTATATCTCCTAGAGTCTTGATAGTTATTTCGTAATTGTTAATGCTCCCTTTAGCTTGAAAATCAATATCAGGGTTAGTAATTTTTTTATCGGGCTTAAACCTTATACTGCCTTTATCTAGTAGAAATTCAGTACTTCTAAGTTTAATTAAATTTTTCCTAGATGCTAAATCAAATCCTCCGTTCAAAAATATTTGATTCTCTCCTCCTGTTATATTCACCTCTCCTTGCATACCGACATTTACAAGTGAGTTTTTTAATATGATTGGATCTTGGGTTCTTACATCAATATCTATTTCTAATATTTGGTTTTGTTCTTTTTGATTTTTCTCTGGGAGATATATAGACTTTTTCACGGCCCCTCCCTTCAACTCTGAAAACTCAGTGATATCATTAGAGATAAGAAAGTCTTTAATATACAACTCACTTTTTATTTTATAGGGAAATCGCTCGCCGTAAATATTCCCTGCACCAGATAAGGAAAACTCTGATCTTCCAAGAACTGGTATTGATGTGTTATCAAGCATAAAGTCAATATCGATCTTTGGAAAAATATTTGAAAAGTCTACAACTCCTTTCCCGTGAATATTTCCATTACCTACTTTTGCTTTTGCTTGTTCTAAGTTCAATTGCATGTCCTGATATTCAACTTTAAAGTTTCCTTCTGACAACTGGACCGGATAGTCCTTAAACTCAATTGCAAGGTTCGATGATTCAAACGAAACTTTTTCAACTCCCTTTTTATCTGAAAATATTAACTTTGACCTTAAAACTCCATTTGATTTATTAATTATATTATTAAATACTTCAAGAATGCTTGCGTCTGTTTTTAGATATGTCGTAGAAGTAAAATCTTTATCTATTTTCCCTTCTGCCTTTGACTTTATATAGAAATCATTTCCATCTATATCTACATCCCATTTTGATAACTTACTATTTTCTATAATTATTTCAGGCTCTAAGCTCCTATAATCAAAAGCGATTGAGGACTTACTAAATATCGCTTCCTCTATGTTAAATATTAAATCATTTAGAGTAAAAGGTGTTAAGTTAAACTTAGATTGAGCTTGTAGTTTCAAGCTTCCTTCTAGTAGTTTTTCAAACTTATCAATACCTGAGAATATTTTACTAAACTTGTTGATTTCAGGAATATTTAACCAGATTTCTGCTTCTGAGAAATTTTTGTCTTGCAGTTTTGCCTGAGCAGTTATTTGCTTATTAAAAATATCTGTTTTAAAACTTGTTATTCCGTTTTTGACTTCAACCAAGAGATATGAATCAGGATACTTGTTATTAATGATTTGTGTTTCATAAAAGTCAAATTTTGAAAATATACTCCATCGCCTTTTATATAACTCTCCATGTGCCCTTCCCTTAGCCTTTGCTTCTAAATCTAGAGGGATTTTTCCATAAAGATTAAAATCATCTATTTGTATAGAGTCTACTGATGTATTGAACTTTAAACTATCCTTTTTAATATCCCAAAAAACATTAAAGTCAACATTCCCTTTACCCTTGGAAAGTTTACCATTCTTTATCAGTAAAGCTTTATCTGATAATTCATACTCTAATAATAAATTATCTATCTTCTCTTTATAGATATTAATACCGTCAGCAAGGACATTACCATTTATCTTATATTTCCCATCATTAAAGTCATATACCAGTTCTCCTTCTACGGCTGCGCCCCCAATCCAATTATTTTTTTCATGTAGAACATTTGGCAACATTTCCAAACTTGAGAAAAATTCATGGATGGCATCAAGGGATACGTCTCTAGCTTGATAGTCAGAATAGAACTTACTCTGGGAAACATCTAAAGATGCATTTCCTCTAACAATGGCCCCCTCTTGTTGAAGCTTCACTTTGTTAAAGTCTAAAAAATTCTTGCTAATATTATAGTTTAGATTCAGTCCTGCTTTTTCAATATTGTATTGATCTCTTATAACAAACTCATTTACTTCGACTTTGCCTTGTAGGCTAAGATCATTCTGTCTGTTTGAAAGATTTAAATCTATGTTCGCCTGGCCCTTGATTTTTTCGTTTATAAAAGGAGATATATCATTCAAGTTTAGATTACTGGCAAGAATGTCTAGGTTTGTTTTACCATTCTCAATAATCCCATTAACCTTTATGTCATCACCTTCAGTTATTGACTGAAACTGCAACACAACAGGTTTTCCAATTATTACTTTCGCTGAACTCAGATTTATATTTTTTTTAAATCTGAATAGGTCACTTTTTTCATTTAGTACTATCGCAAATTTATGTATAGCAACTTCATCTTCATTCACAATTACTATACCGTCTTGAGATCTATCTATTTTGACTTTTCCTGTAATTGCTAAATCTAAAAAAGAAGTACTCTTTTGAATATACCTTAGAAACGTTTTACTGGATAAATTATCTGCATTAACATTAATCCCAAAAGGTATAATTTCTTTAGAATCAAAATTATACACAACTAGTTTTTTTACTTGTGCGGTTCCTGCTCCGGCATGTATGTTTAAGTTCTCGGCCGTAATTTCTTTATCATTCAATTTAACATTTAGTTTTGCAGACTTAAAATCTACAAAATCACTTTTCACATTTTCAAGACTTACATCACTAGAAGCTTTTATGTCATCTAATGTTCCTTTAACTTCATACTTACTTTCAACATCACCCTCTTTTACCTTTCCCCATTTAATAGGTAAAAATTTGTCCGAGATCATTCTTAGCGGAAAGTCAGCGTACCCTCGTAAGTTCATTTCTGGCTTTGCGAAAATATTTTTTATCTTTCCTGCTAAGAACGCATAACTAAAGCCGCTCATAAGTTTTAGGTTTTGAATTTGTAATTGATCGTCCACCCATCCTATTTCAAAGTCTAAGCTGTCTATGACCTCCAGTTCTTTGTGAATATTTTGAGATTCCTGTATCGATCCAAAAGCCTTAATATGCTTAAATTTCTTTATTAACTTTAAAGCTTTACCTTTAATTGATTTATCGTTGTACCTTAGATCAAAGTTTGTTAGGTACAAGCTCTTGATCGGTAACTCTTCAACATCCTGAATGAGCTCTTGTGGCTTAAAGACTTTCTCTTTTTTTGTTTTTTTCTTTGAATTATTAGACTTTATATTCACAACGAAGTCATCTACTCTGAGTTCGGACAAACCTAGTTTCGTACTAAAGATATCTTCAATTCTGAATGACCCTCTGACTACTTTGGCCTGAATACTAACTTTTCTTTCGATTTCAAAAGACACCCCTTCCAAAGCAACTCCCGGAGGGAAAAGCTCGAAATTTAAGTCCTGAAATTGAATATCTGCATTTAAAAATTTCTTAGTATATATAGTAATTGCTTTAGAAACCCGAGTAGCCACAAATTCAGACTGCATCACCTCCCAGGTGATCATTAAAAAAAGAGATAGCAAAAATACGAATAGTACTAGTACCTTATTTACTCTTTTCAAATAAGCCCCTCTAGAGTCTTACGTTCACACTCTATCTTAAGCTCATTTAAAGTCTTCGATTTTTTGAATAAGTCTTCAAACTCAACCGAGAGATTAATAATCTCTTGATAATTTTCTTTATAAAATAATATTAATGTTTTATTCAATAAACGCTGCTCACTATCCACAAAGTATTTACAGATTTCATCACAAACCTGATACATTTCAGAAAACATAAAATACGAAAAAAGCTTTTCAAGCTCGTGGGGATTTTTCTCCGAAAAATCTAAATTCAAAAGTATTCTTTCTTCCTCTTTCGAAATATTCGGCTCTTCAGTCTTCTTTGAAAACTGATACGTCGAACCTTCTACCTCTATTTGAGGTTCTTTTTTTACTTCCTCGATTTTTTTCGTGTTAATTAAAATAGACTGTGCTCTATCAGGTTTAACTTCTTTTCCTGTAAGTTCTTTATAATACTTACTTAAAATACTACTCTGCTCTTTGCTAACTTTCTTTTGGGAAATTAATTTTGCTAAGTTCGCATCATCATGCCTGTAAAGCAATGCAAACTTAAGAACTTCTTCTAGACTGAACGCCTCATTTAACTGCAGCTTAATATTAAGTAAGAAACGCTCTAGTTCTAAGGGCGGATCATCCTGTTTTGCAATAATACCTGTAATGTAATGGTAAATTTGCTTGATCTTTTCTTTTGAAAGTTCTTTTAGTCCCTCCAAATCATTTAATTGTTTTAGGTCATTAACCTCTATCAAATACATTAAGTAGAATATTTCTTTCTGCGCGCTCATTATCTTCTTTTCACTTAAAGACTCATAAACTGCTTGCGCATGACAATAGAGTTTTTGGGACAGCACTCTTTGAACTAGGTCGCTCATTTTTTCTTTAAAATATGAAATTTTACCTAAGCTCCATAAAGAATTTGCATAGATCAGGTCTAAATCTATTGAATCAAAATTATTATTTTTATTATATAATTCATAAATAATTTTATATTCTTTTTTTTGCTCTAGATTTTTTATAATCCCATGAAAAATTGTTTTTTGAATTTTTTCAGAAAAGTTAGCTAAATATTTTAAAAACTGTTCCAATTCAAGTTGATCAATTTCATCCAACCAGTTAATTAAAACCGTATCGTCTTGTTCTAAAAACTCAGTTATTATCTGTTCAAATTTCATTTACACAATACTCTAAATAGCTAATATCTCTATTATTTTAACATTTTTCAGCTAAGAAATTAGTATTGTAAGAATTTTCCTTAAAGGCTTTAGAATTTAGAATTTCTTTATGAAGATTAATATTTGTTTCAATACCACCAACGACAGTTTCGTTAAGGGCCCTTAAGGACCTGACGATACATTCATCTCTATCTTTTGCAGTAATTATAATTTTGGACACCATGGAATCATAGTAAGGTGATACAGTATATCCCGTATAAATAAAGTCATCTACTCTAACACCAATCCCACCCGGTCTATGATAATGTGTAATCAAACCCGGCGAAGGCATCGATGTCACAGGATTTTCAGCATTAATTCTGTATTCGATTACATGACCTTTAAACTCAATATCTTTTTGAGCGAGCTTGAGCTCTATACCCATCGCTACTTGTATTTGCTGACTGATTAAGTCCACTCCTGTTCGTTGTTCCGTAACCGGATGTTCAACTTGAATACGAGTGTTCATTTCCATGAAATAAAATTTTTGAGTATCTTGATCAAATAAATATTCAACAGTACCAACAGAATTATAATTTACTGCTTTCGCAAGCCGGATGCTGGCGTCACACATCTCTTTTCTAACTTCTTCTGTTATACACATACTTGGAGATTCTTCGATAACTTTTTGAAAGCGACGCTGAATAGTACAGTCTCGTTCTCCTAAATGTAGAATATTTCCAAAGTTATCTGCAAGAATTTGAATCTCAATATGTCTTGGATTCACAACATATTTTTCTATAAATAATGTATCGTTTCCAAATGCAGATTGAGACTCTTTTTTTAGTAGAAAAATAGATTGCAGTAGGTCTTCTTCTTTATCAATTCTTTTCATTCCTCTTCCACCACCTCCGGCAGAAGCTTTTATAAGAACAGGATAACCCATCTCTTTTGCAGAAACCAAAATTTCTTCTTCTGTTAAATCGTTAACATAGATGGGATCTAAAGTTGGAACATTTGCCGCTTGAGCTATTTTTTTCGACTCAATTTTGTCTCCCATTTTTTGAAGACAATCAATATTGGGCCCAATAAAAGATATTCCGCATTGATCAATCATCTTAGCAAAGTCAGAATTTTCTGAAAGGAAGCCATAGCCTGGATGAATCGCGTCAGCTCCTGTTATTTCAGCAGCAGACATAATTGATGGAATGTTTAAATAGCTTTGCGATGATCTAGCAGGGCCGATGCATACTGATTCGTCTGCTAATTTCACATGCAATGAATTTTCATCTTCCGTAGAGTGCACACAAACAGTTTGTATTCCAAGCTCTTTACAACTTCTCAGAACTCGAACTGCAATTTCACCTCTATTTGCTATAAGAACTTTTTTAAATTTTTTCATTACTTTATTTTAAAAAGAGTTTGTCCAAACTCAACCAAGCTTTCATTTGTAACACATACTTCTACAATTTCACCATCAACGTCACTATCAATCTCATTCATGATTTTCATAGCTTCAAGTATACATAATGTTTGTCCTTTGCCGACCTTATCTCCAACTTTTACATAAGCAGGCTTATCAGGAGATGGCGAAGAATAAAAAGTTCCCACAAAGGGTGACTTTATCTCTTTATAATTTGATTTGCTTACACTTGGAGTTGTTACTTCGTTCGTAGCCGGTGTCGCAGTTGGCATAGGCTGTGAGTAATTCATAGGAGCAACTACTGTTTGCCCTAGAGATACTTTCATTTTACATGTTTTATCTTCAAAGCTCAGCTCTGATACATTTTCATCTTTTGCTAGCTGAATGAATTCTTTTAATTTTTCAATACTCATAATAAACCTACTAAGACTTTACTCGTTCAACATACTCTCCATTTCGAGTATCTATTTTTAAAACCTCATTCTCATTAATAAAAAGAGGAACACTGACTTGTAAATCTGTTTCCATTATTGCTTTTTTGGTTCCACCCTGTGCAGTATCACCCTTTAAACCAGGGTCTGTTTCTTTTACTTTGAGTTCTACAAAATTTGGAAGATCAATACTGATAGGCCTTGAATTAAAATAAAGAACTGTAACTCTTATTCCTTCTTGTAGATAATATTTACTATCCCCAACATAATCATGATTTAAATGAATAGATTCATAGCTATCCATATCCATAAAGTTATAACCATCCATATCACTGTAAGTAAATTCCATCTCTCTTTCTTCCAAGTCTGGCTTATCAACCGTATCAACTCCGGACTTAAAAGTTCTCTCTAAAACCTGTCCTGTTTCCAAGTTCTTTATTCTTGCCTTAACAAAAGCAGAACCTTTTCCCGGGTTTACGTGTTGAAAACTTACAACAATATATGGCTTTCCTTCGATCTCTATTTTGAGACCATTTCTAAAATCTGTAGTCTGATATTTCACTTTTTATCCTTTCAATAAGCTTAGTGCTGCATTTACACCAAATAGGTATGCATCTTTTTTTAGACCTCCCATTATTATAGATGCGGCTTTTGCCGTCAACAATGTTTGTCTAAACTCTTCTCTAGAATGAACATTTGATAAGTGAACTTCGATAATTGGGATTTTAATAATGCGCAATGCATCCATTATTGCAATCGATGTATGTGAAAAGGCTGCTGGGTTAATAATTAAAGCCTGATAATCGCTTTGCTCTAGTTCGTGTATTTTTTCTATTATTTTCTCTTCTGAGTTTGATTGCCACCAGTCTAAACTTACTTCTGAAGGACAGTTTTGATTTGTGTAGGTTTTTATTTCTTCCAAACTGAAACTTCCATAATGACCACTTTCTCTTTTACCTAACATGTTAAGATTTGGGCCATTTATAATTAAAAATTTCATGAGTGCTGAAACCTATTCTTTAATAAGTCTTTATAATTTAAGTAATGCTCTTCAATTGATGAATAAAGATTGTCTTCATTGTTTTCACCTAAAATTGCTCTTTTTTTCTCAATTAGCTCTGTATTCTCAGGGTTTTCTTCAAGTACCTTCTCTATTACTTGTAAAGCTTTTTCATTTTGATTTTGCTTCAAGTAAAGATCAATCAATGTTTCTGTCACGACTGGTGCAACTTCTTCTGTCTCGTCATCTTCAGGCTCTTCATTATCGAACTCTTGAAAGTAGTATTCATCATCGATACTTGGGATATCTAAAGACATATCATTTGAGGCCACTGAGTTTTTAAAATTTTCAAGCTTTGCTTCAGTCGAAACATTCCAGTCATCAACAGACGTATCTTCAGTTAATTTTTCATTATTAACAAAAGATACTTGTACCCAATCGTCTTCATCCGTTTCTTCTTTGACTTGATTATCATCCAGTCTGGATTCAGTTTCAAGTTCCTTTTCTAGTTTATGTACTTTTGAAGCAACAGCCATGTCTTTTGGGTTCAGTAGCAATAATGCTTTCAAAGATGCGAGTGCGTCTTCTTTTAACTCTAAGCTTTCACAAATTTTCACATAAGTTTTATGAAGAATTATATTTTCAAAGTTTTTTGAGAGTTCGCTTTTTAGAAGATGATAAGCATCCTCGAACTTATCAGTATCATAGAGACAATTTGCTTCAACTATTTTTCCTAGTAGATAGTCTGGATGATGCTTTCGCCCATTATTAAGAACAGTGAATGCTTTCTCATATAATCCAATTTTTCTATATGTTTCAGCCAGCGGAGCAAAGACTCTTGATTTCGGATTCTTTTTTAGCATTGATGTATATCTTGCTAATAAAGACGAAGCTCTATTATTTTTTTTCATTAGATTCCTATATTGCTCAATTCATTATTAACCAAGCCTGCTTCTTCTTGATTAATAATTCGTGGAGTTAGGAAAATAATTAACTCATTTCTCGATTTTTTTGGATTGTATGCATTTTTAAATAGCCAGCCGATCAAAGGAAGGTCTTTTAGGAACGGAATACCTGCTTCAACTTTACTGTCTTCAGTTTGATAAAGTCCACCAATAACAACCGTCGAGCCATTATCGACTAATACATTTGTAGACACTGCTCTTGAAACTATATTAGGTAAATTATCTGCTGTTTCTTGACCTGTAAAACCAGACTTTGAAATATCTACCTTTAATGCTATCGCTCCCTCATTTGTTACCTTAGGCGTAACATCTAAGCTGACTGTAGTTTGTAGCTTTTGAATTTCATTAGCCACAACACCATTGTTTACACTTGTTACTCTAAATGAGCGCTCTTCAGAGCTTGAAATAGTGGCTGATTGATTATTTTCTGTAATAACTTTAGGAGACGATATAATCTTTCCTTTTGATTCTGACTCCATTAACTGAAGACTAAAAGTTAGATCTTTTAACCTTTTAAAGACTGAAATTTCAGCCGTTAAAAAGTCAGAAGTTGCTATGTCTGTAGCTGAATTAAACGAAAAACTACCTTCATTGCTATCAAGATCACTTGTAGGTGTTAGTGGATCATAGCCAAAAGACAGGCCTTTCGAGCCTAGACCTGCTCTAAACTCATATCCTTCATTGGCCTCTACTATTTTAGACTCTATTAATACCTGCGGTGTTTGAGTGTCTAGAGTTTCAATTATTCTTTTCATTCGCTCGATTATTTCAATCGTATCTTTAACAATAAGGTTTCGTGTTCTAGTGTCTTTCTGTATTGTTCCTCTTTCTTTAGTTGAGTAATCTTTCAATATTTCACTCAATTCATCTAAAGAAGCATAACTGATTGGAAAAATTTTAGTTACAAGTGGTTCTAATGTTTTATTTGCTTGCTCAGCTTCTAAAGACTTTTTACGGTCTTCTCTGGCAAGATTTTCTGTTGTTATTGATAAAATATTCCCTCTTCTGAAAGCGACTAAATTACCAAGATCCATTACTGTGTCTAAAACTCTGTCCCACGGAAGGTTTGTTAAACTCAATGTTAATGGTTGTAATTGTCTTACTTGCTCATTAATAATAATGTTAAAACCTGAAGTATTTGCAATCATTTTTAAAATTTCAGGATAGGGAACATTGTTTACATTTATTGATATCTTTTTACCAACATAACGTTTAACACCTGACTGTGTGAGGTTTTCTAAAATATCTACAATTTCTTTTGATTTCGGGACTAAAAGTTTTTCATCTTTTTCAGTTAATGCAACCGCATTTTCTTTTTTCTCCTGATTTAGCTTTCTTTGAGAAAATACACCAAAACGATTTTCAATAATTACAGTAATTTTATTATTTTTAGTTTTTAATAATGATCGAACATTATCTCTTAACTGAATTGCAAATCTTAGATCATTCTTTGATCCGGGCTTCTTGTAAGGAGAAATATAATCAATACTTCCGCTAAACTCAGATGTATCAATCCCTCTAAAAAACTTCTCCTCAGCTTTTACGTTGGATAGATCTAGAATAATTTGTTTATCTTGTTTGATTTGATTAAGCTGAGCAACTGTCTCTTTATCAACACCAATTATAAGCTTACTCGTCTCGCCCTCTTGAATAAAGTTGATTGAAGTGATTTTAGCACTATCTTGGGAAAAAGCATTCAGTGCAAAAGCCCAAATGCAAACTAATAAAATCCTTTTTATATTCATAACCTCTTCCTTAAAGTTATATTTTATTTAATTCTAACAATTTTATTTTGATATAGGAATAACTGTTTCTATATATTCATCATCACCATATATATTAGTTATTTTCTCAACTAATATCATCCCTCCGGGTAAGATTGCCTTTACTTCTATTTTATCTCTCCCTATTTTCATTCCTTCTTTAACAGTATAAAAAGTTTTGTCATCATCGACTCGCCTGACAATCGCACTTCTATCCTTCCCTGTTAATATTCCTACAATCATCATGTCACTTACATTCAGATTTGTAGCATTTGGGAGATTGTTATAGTTAGTCTTTTCTTTTTCTCTTTCCACTCTCGACTGTCTCGAACTCATAACTGGGTTTGCAAAAGGATCTCTCATTTTAAATGGATCTTTTATCGCTGTTTTTCCATCAAAAACGTTGCTCATTCCATAAACTTTTATTGAAAAAATTAGTATTATGAATGCCAAACTTATCTTAGACATCTTTACCATCTTTGTTTTCAAGTTTAATTTCATTTTTATAATTCGTATTATATCTATATGATTCAATAATCGCATTCATCTTAAGAACTTTAAAGCGGCTTCTCCCCTCAGAGGCTTGCTCAAAAACTATTTCGCGAACATTCAAAACTCTTTCTAGCTTCTCTAAGTTTTCATAAAAAATTAAAAATTGAAGATATGTCCCTTTTGCTTCAACTTTATACTGTCTTGTGAAATAAAATTCATTCAATGTTTCAACATCTGGTGATGAATAAAGCTCTGCAATCTTTAGATCTTCTGCAAGGCCTTCCATATCTCTTTGTACTGCAACATCATTTAAGTCTGTAGGGATTTGACGCTGTATTCTATTTAATTGTTCTGCAATTTCTTTTACTTTAGCTTTTGATGCCTCAAGGTTTTGTTCAAACTTTTTAACTTGTTTTAGCTTTCTTTTGGATTTCTCAAGTTGGTTTTGTGCTGGAGCAACTTCTGATTTTTTTTGTTCTAAAATTAGTTCTTGTTCTTCGTAGTAAAAATAACCAATATAAAGGCCGTAGAAGATAAAAAGTAAATGTAGATTTTTTAACAATGTATCTTTCATTTAAAGCTCGTTATCCTTGCCACCAGTTTAAAAGTTTTAAAGTTTACTCCTTTAAACTTCTCTTCTGCCTTTTCTCCCTCTCTTTTTGGTTCTTCATAATCACTATAATCTATACTTCCATCGAAGTAGATTCCACTTTTAAGATTTTGAATAAAGTCACTCGTACCTTTCAAACTCAAAGTTCTTCCATATAGCTCTACTTGCTCACGATTTAATACTAATTTCGTTAACCAAACATCTTTAGGAGTGTTCTGTGCAATATAATTTAAAATTTTAAATGGGTTCACTCGTAGGTTTACAATCTTATTAACAACCTGAATCTTTTCTTGTAATTGCTTCTCAAGCAATTCCAACTCGTCCACTTCTTTTTTTAAATTACTTAATGCTCGTAGCTTTTTTTTCAGTTTTCTTTGTTCACTATTTATTTGTGAAAGCGTTGAATCTATTGTCGCAAACTGATCTGTGTACTGAGACTCCATTATCGGTTCAGGTACGTACACCAATATTAGCCCCAAAACCAACATTTTTACATTAATCAAACTAAGGTTAAACCCTCCAACATTTGTAATATCAAGTGTCTTAGTTTGAGGCTGTAAGTTAATTTCTATCATATTAAACCGCCCTCAACCCTAGCCCAATAGCGACGAGACCCATTGAGGCAATTTGTTCAATCTCTTCCTCGGAATACTTTTTACGAACAGTAATTATATCAAAAGGGTTCAGCGGTTGAACTGGTAAGTGAACAAGGTCAGTAAGCATATCAATTGTTCCTGGCAGTAGTGAACTTCCACCTGTGACAAAGCAATGCCCGACCTGATCACTTGATCCAGCTGCGATATAAAAGTTTAATGTCTTTTTAAGCTCTTCCGACAATCTTTGATTATGACTTTCAATTATAGGGAGAATATCTTCTGGAATATTTCCTTTTTCATCTCCACTTACCTTCAAACTTTCTGCATCAGTAAAATTAACACCCATCCCTTTTTGTATTTCTTCAGTAACAAGTACTCCACCGATGTAGATTTCTTTAGTTAATACCGGTGCGGAATTTCTATAAACTATGACTGTTGTTTTTTGTGCACCAAAATCTACAATAACTGCACCTTCATCACTAATATCTTCTATCGATTGGTGATTAATTTTTTCAAATAGATTAGATAATGCAATTACGTTTAAGTCCACAACTCGAGGGGCAAGATTTATTGACTTTAATAGCTCAAGATAGCTTTCCACGGTTGACTCAGCTACTGCAGCTAAAAAAACATCTGCGACATCCTCATCTTTATCCTTTGACAAGATATTAAAGTCCAGCACGGATTCATCAATTCCAAAGGTAATATATTGCTCGGCTTCCCATTCAACATTATCTCTTAGCTCATCCTTACTACCATCTGGTATTTTAAGCCTTTTGGTCATAGTATTTGGGCCATCCATTCCAAGACAAATAATTTTCTTTTTTATTTGTGCGGCTTCTAAAGCAGACTCAAGAGCATTTAATACTTCATCTGGTTTTTGAATTTCATCTTCGATTATTACAGCTTCACCTAATGGCTCTACTGCAAACCCTTCCAGTACAAATTGGTTTTTTTTACCTTTTGAAAGTAGTGCAACTTTAACAGAGCTTATACCAATATCGATACCAACTAATTGGCCCTTATCAAAATTTGAAAGTATGTTTTTTATATTACCTAGTGATGACAAAGCTATCCTTGCTTATCTTTTTTATTCCCATGATAAACCATTATAGCGTTATTTTTTTCGTATATTCAAGCGTTTAGTGCAAAGTATTAAAACCAAGTCATAGGATTTACGATTTTCCATAAATTTGGAGTAAAAATCTGAACAGATGCCGTAATAATTATATAAGGACCGAAAGCAAAAGGCGTATCTTTTCCAAGACCCCGGACTTTTAATAATAAAAGTCCTCCAATAGCTCCCAACATACAACTTACACTTAAATTATGTAGTACGCCCTCAGCCCCTAATAAAAGGCCCAATATTCCGTAGAGCTTTATATCTCCCCCTCCAAGCCC
Source organism: uncultured Oligoflexia bacterium (assembly GCA_950061135.1). GTDB lineage: Bacteria > Bdellovibrionota > Bacteriovoracia > Bacteriovoracales > Bacteriovoracaceae > CATLVU01. The sequence continues at coordinate 15,442 of CATLVU010000024.1, read as the reverse complement.
TATCTGTCCTTTGAGTTTGTAGAATATATAAGTAACGAGATAAGGTATTCCAATTCCGACAAGACCTCCTATTAACCAATAATGCATTTGAAAATTAAGCATAACATAGGGCAGAGTTATGAATAAAAAATACAGATTAATTTTATCGGGTAATAAGTGATGCTCTATATCGATGACGAAATGACATAAAAAAATGCAGGCCACTGAAAACAAATACGCGTAATTAGCAAGGTCATGTATGCTCAAAGATGTTGGAAATAAAAGCAAAGCAAAAATTCCAGTCAATAATTCCACCAGAGGATATCGCCAAGGTATTTTGTTTTTACAATCAGCGCACTTTCCTCCCAAGAATAGATAACCTAAAACTGGTACATTATAATACCACTTGATAGCACTTTGACATTTGGGACATCTAGACTTTGGAAATACGACACTTTTATTAATTGGAACTCTGTGAATTACAACATTTAAAAAGCTTCCAATTAATAAACCAAAAGCCAAAACGAATAAAAATAAAATATACATTAGTCCAAATTCTTTTTTTCAAAAATTAATAAAATTAAAAATAACAAAAACAAGCTGTAAAAAACACCATAGAGAGTAGTATTAAAGAAATAGCTTATATCTAAAGACTTTTGATAAACAACAAAATCTTTTATATTAAATTTTGCAAATGCAGGTAGAACAAATTGGTATCCTTCCAAAACCCACGAGACAAACTCTCTTTTCATGGCAAAAGTAGTCAACTTAGCCTCTGATATAGCATGACCTGTAACATAAAGAGACAAAGAAAATAAAACAGTTAATGTCTGAGTGGTAATTAATGAGAAAAAACATATCATCAATAAGACTACAACACATTCAAGCATCGTCATTATTATTGCAGCAAAAATTGTACTGTAAAATTCTCCTCCGATTAATCCATAACAAAGAAGAGTCAGTAGGCTTAAAAGTAAAATATTGATAAAAAGCACACCCATAAGCCCTAAGATTTTCCCAATAATAAATTGGCTTCTACTTACAGGCCTTGAAATTATCATGTAAACTGTTCTATTTTCGATTTCTCTAGATATTAAAGTTACTCCCATAAAAAAAGCTATTCCTACTGAACTTAAAGACAAACTACTCAAACCGAAGTTTAAAGCAACTCGACTAACTTCTCCGTAAGTAAAGTTAAATGCCACAAATATTACTCCCGCCATAGCAAGGCCCAGTAATAAAACATTTAAAAGTATCTTACTCTGTAGTATTTCTTTAGAGGTATATTTAGCGATGATAAAAATATTATTTAACATCATAGAATATCTCTTCCAAGGTAGGTCTATTTGGCTCTACACTAATAATATTTTTATTCTCTTCTAGCATTTTTTTTAATTCTCTAGACTGACTTTCAAGACTTACTTGCATAAATTGTATCTTACCGTTATCTTCAAAATAAATTTTTGATTCTTGCTTCTTGTTATTATTAATGAGCTCATCTATGCTACCTTTAAATGCGAGCTTACCTTCTTTTAAAAATATAACAGAGTCGCAAATTTCTTGTACATCAGACACGATATGAGAGCTAAAAAAAATAGTAGTACCAAGTTTATTGACTTCAACAATAATATCTTTTAATTCCTTTCTACCAATAGGATCAACACCTGATAAAGGCTCATCTAGAATTATTAACTTAGGATCATGTAGTAATGTTGCCATAAATCCCACTCGTTGAAGCATACCTTTTGAATATGTTTTTATTTTTCGATCTAGAGCAAAATCAATCTTAAAACGAGGGGCCCACTTTTCAATTTGCTCTGCTATTCGGAACCTCGATAGACCTGAAAGTTCTCCCATAAAAAAAGTAAACTCTCTACCAGTCAAATGAGGATAAAAAAAAGGTCTTTCTGGAAGATATCCGATTTGTGAAAATTTATTTTTTATTTTAGAGTCAAAGTCAAATTGAATTTCGCCTTTTGTACTTCTAATAAAGTCCATTGTGATTTTAATCAATGTCGTCTTTCCGGCACCATTAGCCCCCAGAAAACCGATAATTTCGCCTTCGGGTATAGAAAAACTAACATCGTCTAATGCAACAAATGGTTTTTTTAAAAGTTCTGACTTAAAAACTTTTGAAATTCCTTTATAATGAATCATAATATTATTCTAAAACTAATATTAGGTTTGGCAAATGATTAAAAATCGTAAAAGTATTTTTTTTATCTCTTTCGCAATTTTATTTTTTAGTATTTCTGCTTTTATGAATCGCTCTCTCGAAAAGCCAATCATCATCTTAGATAAACAAGAAATTGCTTTAAACTTTAATAATAAACTTCTTGCCTTTTTTTCTTTAGGCCATAAAAAACTCGTTACAGATTTACTCTGGATTACAACTCTTATTGAGTCAGACGTTGAGCACTATAAAAAACAAGATTTAAACTCATGGCTATATTTAAGGTTTAAGTCAATAACAACACTTGATCCTAAATTTTTACGCGCTTATCGCTTTGGAGGTAAATATTTATCAATCATTAAGGATGATCTTGAAGGAGCTGAAAAACTAATGACTGATGGCTTAAAGGTTTTTCCAAATGATTACCAATTAAATTATGATCTCGGTTTTTTATATGCATTCGAAAGTGGAGAGCACCAAAAAGCACTTGGGGTATTTCAAAAAATACAAAATCATCCTCAAGCCCCTGCTTACTTAAAATCAACAATTAATAAACTTAAATATGAACAATCAAATGATTTGAATCTTGCATGGCAAATCGTTTTCGATATGTACTCAAAAGAAGCCAATGGAACACCTCTGAAGAGAAAGCTTCATTCTGATCTTTATGCAATTAAAGCTGAGCTAGATTTAAAATGTCTCAACAATAAAAAAACAAATTGCCCAAAAGTAGATTTTTTAGGCAAACCTTATATTTATTCAGATGGAAGTTATACAACTCAATTTTCTTACAAACCTTATAAACTCTTTAGAAATAAAAAGGGGAAGCAATAGCTTCCCCTTGTATTATTCTATTTTAAATAGACTCAAACTTTTAGTAACCAGCTCTTGTATTTGTAAGTCTTTTAGCTTGGTTAATAACAAAAACAGATGTATTAGCACCGGCACCACTACCTGCAGTTACTTTGTCAGCACTAATAATTCCCTCTGCAGCAATGATGAATGTTTGATTATCTTCATCTGACTGATCCCCAAGATCACTAAAGGCAGGTGCAGGCTCATCAAGTGCTTGCTCAGCACCAACTCTTTTTCCAGCACCAAACATACTATCTGTACCTGTTGAATTTCTATCATTATCATTATTTGGATCATTGTCTACTAAGTCTGCTGCGTTTCCAGAAACAACTGGACCATCGGCACCGTTAACATCTGGACAATCAACAGTACTTAAACCAGAAGTTTGAGCACTAGCATAAGCATCATCATCAATGTCTGAATCATCATTTATTCCGATAGCATAATATCTTGCTGCAACTTCGTTTGATGGATCATATCCCATATATGCTAAACAATTATGATAAATTCCATAATCTCCGTAAAAAGCTTGTTGAGCAGTATAAGCTGCTGCTAATTGAACTTTTGCTTCAGATGTTTTTGCTTTTGCTTGGTACTTTTTAAAGTTTGGCACGGCCACAGCTGAGAGTACCCCGATGATTGCAACAACAATCATCAACTCAACCAAGGTAAAACCTTTGTTGTTCGATAACATTTTCATTTCTTTCTCCTTTTAAAAACATTAAGAGTTTTTAAAGTTGTTAAAATTAAAATAGAAACATTAAGAGTTTCTATCTCCTTCATTTATTATAAATGCTAATGAAATTCTTCTCGGTTTTTTTAAGCTAAAATCAATTTTTCCTTACAAAAAGCTGTAAAATCAAGCACTTACCTTATGCTCCACCAGCACTCATAAAGATAGGCAAATACATCGCAATCATGACAGTACCAATAACTCCACCTAAACCGACCAAAATAATTGGCTCTATCAGCTTAGTCATTCCCTCAACCGCTTCTTCTGTTTCTAATTCAAATACATCTGAAACTTTTAAAAGCATTTGATCAAGATTCCCCGTAGACTCTCCAACTTTAACCATTTGATTAACCAGAGGAGGAAAGTATCTTATCCGTCCTAGAGGATCAGTTATTGATTGCCCTTTTTCAACGCCTTTTCGTACTGTTAAAATATCACGAGCTATTTTTGTATTATCAATCGTGTCTATACAAATATCTAATGAATCAATTAGCGGTACCCCTGCGGATAGCATTGTTGATAATGTTCTAGTAAAACCTGCGAGTGCACCTTTTATAATTAGGTTTCCAAAAATTGGAGAATTCATTATTGTTCTATCCCAGATTTTTTTACCACTTTCTGTTTTTTTCCATTTAAAAAAAATAATTCCTGCTACAAATAATATGGCCCCCATTGCTAGAGTGTACTCTTGCATAAAGTTCGAAAAATCAATTACAAATTGAGTGACTGCGGGAATTTCTTGGTTACTTTCTTTTAAAATATCAACAAATTGTGGAACAACAAAAACCATAAGTCCCCAAGTAACTGCTATACCGATAACAAGAACTATCGAAGGATAAGTCATTGCACTTTTAACTTTCTTTTTTATGGCCTCTTGCTTTTCCATAAACTCTGAAAGCTTTTCCAAAATTCCATCTAAAATACCAGCGGATTCTCCCGCTTTAACAAGAGAACAATAAAGTTTATCAAAACCATCCTGAGCACTCATTGCTTCATGAAGAGCTTTACCCTCTCCAACTAATTCACATATTTTCTTTATAGTAACTTTAAGTGACGGGTTCTTTTCTTGTTTTGCAAGCATCTCCATACTATCCATAATGGGAACACCTGCATTTAACAATGTTGCTAATTGTTTGGTAAAACGATTTAACTCTTCTCGCCCAAAGGCACTTGCAAGACCGAGATCCACCATTAACATTCCAAGGTCAACATCCAAAACGCTTGGCTCTTGGATGTCTTTAATTTTTATGTTCATTCTTCGTAATTGCCGTCTTGCATGACGAAGGTCTTTACCTTCGATATCTCCTTCGACCTTCTTGCCTTCAGCATTTACGCCTTTATATTTATAAACTTTCACACCCATTGTTTTTACTCTTTAATTTTATTTTGCCATACCCAACATTTTACGCATTTCTTCTGGATTGTTAGTATAAGTCAATGCTGTTTCTGTATCAATCAACCCAGCATCTAATGATCTTTTAATCGCCTGATTCATTGTTTGCATTTTTGTTTCTGCTTGATTTACCTGCATCTGAGAATAAACTTGATGTAATTTATCCTCTCTAATTAAATTTCTAATTGCAGGGTTCGGCCTTAAGATTTCTTGAGCACAAATTCGACCACCAGATTTTTTTGGCAATAATTGTTGCGCTACAATTCCTTGAAGAACAAAAGACAATAAAGTTCTTATTGGTTCTTGCTGATCACTCGGAAAAACGTTCACAATCCTAGAAATTGTTTGAACTGTCGAGTTCGTATGCAAAGTTCCAAAAACAAGGTGACCTGTCTCTGCAATTTCAAGTGCTGCTTCAATCGTTTCCATATCTCTTAATTCCCCGACAAGAACGATGTCTGGATCCTGTCTAAGTAAAGAACGAAGGCCATTATGAAATGCTAAAGTGTCAACACCAACTTCTCTTTGGTTAACAATACTATTTTTATGTTGATGAACAAATTCTATCGGATCTTCAAGTGTAATAATATGACCTGCATCTTGGGTATTTAGTCTATCAATAATAGAAGCCAGTGTAGTTGACTTCCCTGAGCCTGTAGGCCCTGTAACTAAATATAGACCATTTGAAACATCTGCCATTTCTAATAAAACCTTTGGCATACCTAACGAATCAAAATCAGGTACCTGTGTTGGGATCTGTCTAAAAACAGCTGCTACAGAACCTTTAGCATAAAAGCAATTTGCCCTAAATCTTGCTAAACCCTTTACTCCAAAAGAAAAATCTAATTCAAGGTTTTTTTCTAATTCACTTTTTTGTGCTTCAGTAAGAATCTGATAAATTAATCTTTTAGTATCATCTGACTTTAGCGGTGGTACCTTAACTCTCACAATACTACCTGATACTCGCATACCAGGAGCGGTACCAACCGTAATATGTAAATCCGAAGCTCCATTATCAACCATCACTTTAAACAATTGTTGAATTTGTAGCCCCGAACCTCCTTCGGCAACTGTAATTGTTTTAGTTTGATCTGACATTTTATATCTCCTTAATTAATCATTATCAGAAGCTGTATTTGCAACAGCTTCCGATAATGTCATTAGTCCTTGTGCTACTTTAGTTAATGCTGACATTCTTAATGTTTTCATTCCATCTTTTATTGCTTGCGCCTTAATTTCATCTGAGGATGCATTTCTAAGAACAAGCTCTCTTACCTTTGGAGTCATTTCTAAAACTTCATAGACAGCAACTCTTCCCTTATTTCCTGTGCCTCCACAAACTTCACATCCCTTACCTTTATAAGCCTTAACTTGGTTTGCTGATGCAGGTGCAAAACCACATGAGACTAGCTCGTCTTTTGAAATAGAATCTACTTCTCTGCAATTAATGCAAATTTTCCTACAAAGTCTTTGGGCGACTACAACATTAAGGGCAGCAACAACTAAGAATGGCTCAATACCCATATTTAATAAACGAGTTACAGTACTTGGAGCATCGTTTGTATGCAAAGTAGAGAGAACCATATGCCCCGTTAGAGAAGCTTCTACTGCTATTTCTCCAACTTCTAAATCTCTAATTTCCCCTACCATTATAATATCTGGATCTTGCCTTAAGAACGCTTTAAGGGCAGAGGCAAAGGTCAAGCCAACTTCCTTTCTTACATTAACTTGGTTAATACCTTCTAAATTAAATTCACACGGATCCTCTGCTGTTGAAATATTTGTACCTTCTACATTTAGTTCTGCGAGTGCCGAATACAAAGTGGTCGTTTTCCCTGAACCTGTAGGCCCTGTAACTAAAACCATTCCATACGGATTATGTATTCCTTTTTTAAAAACATCTAATTGCTTTGTTTCAAAGCCAAGTTTTGTCATATCAAGTTGTAAGTTATCTTGATCTAATAATCGAAGAACTACTTTTTCACCAAATAAAGTTGGTAAACTAGAAACTCGATAATCTATCGGCTTACCGCCAATACTTAATTTAATTCTTCCATCTTGTGGTTTTCTTTTTTCTGAAATATCGAGCTGTGATAAGATTTTCAATCTTGATACTACCGCCGGCATCATAGACTTTGGTGGTGAATAGATTGTTTGTAGAGAGCCATCTAATCTAAACCTTACTCTAAAAGTTTTCTCATAAGGCTCTACATGAATATCTGAAACCTTTCTTACAAAAGCATCAGCAAGAATTCTATTCACAAACGTTACTACGTCCTGACCAATATCTTCTTCTTTAACAATGTCCTCATCACCCGTTGAAGACTTTATCTCTATTACAGTTGAAACAAGATCATCTACAGAGTCCTTAACTCTTGTAAATAATTTTTGCCAAGCAGATATATTTGTTAACACAAACTCGACCGGCTTTTTCAAGTGTTCTCCAAGAGGAGTTAAGCTAGGCTTAATCACTGTTGGATCAAAGGTCGCCATAATAATCTTTTTATCTGTAATCTGGATTGGTAAAGCACGATGCTTTATAACGTATTTTCTTTTTAGCACTTCTATTGTGCTGTTTTGAACTTTTGCTTTTGTTAAATCTATATATGTAAGATTAAGCTTAACTCCGATCATTTCAGCGAATTTCTTGTCATCAAATGATCGTATCGATAGTAAATCAAATTCAGAAATCTCGTCTGGGTCCTTATTCATAGAAATACGGCGCAACTCTTTGAGAGTGGCCATCCCGTTTTCTGTAATAAGTTTCATGAACTCGTCTCTTACCATTATAATCCTATACTTATATAATAGATTATCGGTACTAGACTTAAGTCACTGAATTATCATTTAATTTCCAAAACTGAAGGGCATATTTTGCTTGAAGCTCTAAAAGTTCTATTCCCGACTCAAAGGCTATTTTATTTTCTTTGCAATAATTTTCTTCTTTTGAGTTTCCGTAATTTAATGACCAGAACATCTCAATCATCGAAGGAGTAGTCGTTTTAAAATCATATTCTTTTAAGCAGGTATTAATTACTAAATCGTATTTCTCATTTAATTTAACTACATCTTTAAGCTTATTGTTTTTTCTTGAGTAAACTTCTACATTACCAATTAAGCTAGTAATCAACTCTGACATTGCTCCATCTCCAAGCACAAGAATATTTTTTTTAATACTAAACCTTGAACTTAAAATTTGCCGTAGTGCTAGATAATCTGTATTTGTAGCTGAATGATTTCCATCTTTTGAAAGACTAATCGTATTGATTGCCATCTGATAATCACCTTCAATACTTACATCTTTCAAATAGTACTTTTTGTACGGCGCTGTTATATTGAGCCCTTGGTATGTCTTAGACAAGCTTTCTAATGATGGCATCTGAGTTTCATCGGCAATATCTATTAAGTCATAGACTACTCTATCACCTAAAAAACTTTTATATAGCACCGGAGATTGTGAGTTCTGAATATTCTTACCAATAAGTGCTAGTTTAATTTTTTCCATAGTGCTTTTTTACATGTGCTATATCTAGAGTAATTTGCTTTTTAAGGGCATCGAAAGAATCAAACTTTTTCTCATCTCTTATACGTCCCAAGAAATAAATATTTAAATCTAATGATGTATCAATAAACTCTTCATCTAAAACATAGGTTTCAATTTTTATATCTCCATCATTATCTACTGTTGGATTATGGCCAATATTTGTTACAGATAGCATCTTTTGAGAGTTCATAAACACGAAGGTTGCATAAACACCATTTTTGGGTATGAGTATTTTTTTGTCAACTTCCAAGTTCAAAGTAGGATACAATTGTCGAGACCCAATCCCTTTACCCCTTACTACTTTTCCGTTCAAACAGTAATTTCTTTCTAGAAACTTATTTACTAATTCTATATTTCCGGCAAGTAAATTCTCACGAATAAGAGTAGATGAAACTATTACGTCTTCACATTTTTCGGCATCATTTTCAACTTTTATCTCAAAATTGAAAGATGTTCTTGAAACAAGTTCACTGGCATGTTTTTTATCACAACCGATACTACTATCATGACCTAAAAATAATAATTTCAATCTTGAAAGTTTGTTGTTTAAAAACTCTAAAAAATCTCCAGCTTCCATTTTGTAAACAAGTAAAAAATCGACCTCAACAATTTTGACTATTCCCAATTCAAAAAGATGTTTATAGTTTTGTGCTTTATTTAAAATTAAATGCTTTTCATTATTTTGATTTAAATAAAACCAAGGATGTTGCTTATATGTTAACAGAACTGGTTCAATTTTTAATTTTTGACATCTGCTTATATAACTCTTTAACAAAGATTTATGGCCGACATGAACACCATCAAAATTACCTACAATTAAACCGTGTTGGTTACATTCTTGACCTGCAAAATCATCAAAATTATAAACTTTCTGTATCTCTGTCATTGGTTAGCTTTTGTAGCTCTTTAATCTTCTTCTTGTCCACTTTTATTCGCGTAACATTTCCATCTTTTTTATATGCTTCATCGAGCTTCTCTGAAATATCTTTGAAATAATCGAGGGCTTCGCCTTTATAGCTTCTTTCTTCTAGTGCTTGCACCAGTGAACATTTTCTTCCAGCGATTACCTCTCCTAAATCTAATAAATTAGAATAGCTAAGACCAATTTGAGTAATTTCATCAAAAAGAGGTAGCTCTTTACGCTCCTTTCTCAATATATATTTAATGAAAAAAGATAAGATTGTTATTAGTAAAATGGCCAAAAGAGCTATAATGATTGTTTGAGCATGGTAAATAAAACTAGAAAGTGGTTTATAAATGAATTCCAATTTACTCTCAGGAACTTGGTGCAAAGAACTTGATTCACTTTTATAAGTGTCTTGCTTCGGTTCATTTTTATCCAGTCCAGTCTCAGATGGTATTAGTCTATTCCCTCCTGCAATTTCTATTGGGCCCAATTGGAGTTCGATTGTCTCATACTTCAAAGTTTTTGGGTTAAAGATTGTAAAAGGTAGTCTTTGCTCTTTTAGAGTACTATTCTCTCTACCAAGGTACGTATAATTAAAGGTTTTTCTAGCATTGAAGTCCTTATCTACAAGTAGGTCTGCATTAGACTCAAACTCTTCTATCGCTGGAGAAGAAATTATTGTAGGTGATTCAAATAATTCCAAGGCACCAGGCCCATTTACCGTTAATGTGAGTTCAATAGGTTCATTGGTTATAAACTTACTTTTATTAATTTTGAGATTGAATTTATGTTCGCCAACTAAGCCTGTAAAACTTGGCGGCACATTATCAATAGGTAACGCTTTTGCTTTTATCTCTATTTTCTTGCTGGTTAAGGTTTTTGACCTAGTTCTACCAAGACCGAGATTTAATCCAAAGCTTCCGATTCCTCCTCTATCTCGACTATAACGTACGCCAAATGTAATGGGGTCAATTGAGTAATTGCCAGCCTCTGTTGCATAAAGTTGTGCCGTATACATTACTCTTCTTGTGTATATTTGATTATGATAACTTACTCTTTCAGGGACAACTTTTTCCTGATGGTAGCTTTTTAGAAACTTATCTAGTTTGGGAAATTTTCTAATCTCTGTGCTGTGAACAGGAACTTTATTATATAAATAATATCTTACAATAATCGATTCGCCGACAAAGACTTCTGTCTTATCGACCTCGGCAAGTGCGAAAACATCTCGAGGTGCAATCGGCTGGCTTAAAATTCTAATTTTCATTAAATTATGTTTAAAGTCTTCTCCCCCTGTTTTCACAAGAATATTCCTTAAATAAGTAATTCTCGCACGAGGAGCTACTACTTCATAACTAACCGTTACTTTTTTTTCCGTTGTTAATTTGCCATTGATATAAGTTGTTCTAGTTGATACTCCCGCGTTAGACTTTCCTATTATTTCTAGTCCATCAGGGTCAAATGAAATTTCAGGCTCAACATCTCCCTCAACATCTATTTCAAAAATAATATTAAAACTTTCTTCCTTTACTGGGTTTTGCGTAGAAAGTGATACATTCACTTTTGCGTATGCAATATTCATTAAAAATATAATTATGAAAAAAAATGCTTTCATTACCAATCCTTTTTCTCGCCCCTAGCTCTCTCAGAAGTTTTAGCATCAATCATTTTTTTCTGTAGCTGGTTATCATCATTAATCAACTGCTTTACAATTGCAGGCATTTTCTTTTTCTTACCATTTTGTTTTTCCTGCTCTTGTTTTTTCTGTTCATCAGTTTTTTCATCAGGGTTATTTTTTTTATCTTGCTCTTCTTTTTTGTTACCTTGACCATCTTTCTGGTCTTCTTTTTTGCCTTCTTGGTTATCTTTTTGCTCTTCTTGCCCTTTGCCTTGTCCTTCTCCATTTTGATCTTGGTTATTATTTTCTTTAGATTGATCTTGCTTGTTTTGTTTTTGTTGTTGGCTTTGTTCAAAAAGTTTTTTCAAATTTTCTTTAACGACTTTCTCAAGTTCCTCATTCTCAGTGACTTTTAATATTTCGTTATACTTATTTATGCTTTCTTTAATCTTTTGATTTTGGGCTAATGCGGTGGCGTAATTAAAATTATCTATTATATTCTCTTTCGTTACTCTCGAATCATCTATTTCTTCGGAATAAAGAATTTCGGATTCTTTACTATGGCCATCCTTAAGTAAACTTTCGGCTAATTTCAATCTTCCTTTTTTATCTAAGACACCTGCTTTAAAAGCTTCCTCAAGCGCCATTGTTATTTCTGACTTTTGAGGCTCCTCATTACCATTTTTTTCTTGGGCATATAGATAATCTTGTCCAATTGATAAAAACAGCATGATGCTTAATGTGTAAATCGGAAATAATCTTAACAAATAACATATTAAAAAACTTAACAAAGCCGGAACTAATAAAAAATGAGCGTAAACGGGTCGAACTCTAAAGGTATTCTTGGAATCCTTAAGCTGTTTTGTAGTATTAAAGAAATTTAAAATTTGTTCCGTTGGTAGAGTATATGAAGTTGCTATCCAATACTTATAATGCTCAATATCCTCTCCAAGTCCTTTTAAATAGTTCTCATTAAGCTTAGACATTACAACTTGCCCTCTATGCTTTTTATTTCCTTGAAAGTTATTATATCTATCTCTTTTAGGAATGGGCCCACCTTTTGCCGTACCAATTCCAACAACTCCAACAGTGATGCTATCTGGTATTTCAAGATTGAGCTGTTCAACTGTTTCTTCTCCATCAGTTAATAATAATATATTTCCACGTGGCTCTTTTTGAACTGTTTTGAAATATTGAATTGATTCTTGCAATGCCATGCTCAGACCTGTACCACCTCTTTCAAGAGACATCTCACTCAAAGCGTTTAACTTTGCTTCGATTAAATCTATATCTTCAGTAAAAGGAACAATTCTTTTTTGCCCGTCTGAAAAAACAACCACTGAAACTTGTTGCCCAACAGCTTTTTTTACAAAATGTTTTACTAATAAGATTGCTTTTTCAAATCTATTTGGACGCACATCTTCAGCAAGCATGCTTGCAGAACTATCTATTAAGATTATTGTTTTTTGGTCAGTACTTTTACCTTCTATTCTTTGCTCAGGACCACGCAAATCTAAAGATGTAAATATCAAAAGCGCCAGACCAATTATGAAAAATACTGTTGAAATTTTAAAGCTGAATCTTTTTTTAAAAAACCAATATAATTCTACCCATTCAAAATATTTCTTTTCTAGCCTTAATATTAAATAACTCGATACGATGACTAGTAATATTGCAGGTAAAATCATTAACGAATATTCGAAACTCATACAACCTCTCTAATTATAAATTTTCTTATAATCTCGGCCATAAACAAGAGCCCTAATCCTATTAAAAAATAGTATAGAAATTTTTCTTCATATACAATTTGTCCCTGACTTTTTATTTCTGTTTTTTCTAATTCTTGAATTTCAGAGAGTATCTCCTTAAGACTTCCTTCGGAGTCTGCCATATAACTTTTGCCATTTGTCTTTTCCGAAATATCTCTTAATGTTTTAAGATCTATTGATCCCCCTGGGATGCTTTGATACTGAGAACCAAAAGCATTTTTGCCAATTGGTATTCTTGCTCCATCCCCTATTGTACCAAGGCCTATTGTATAAACTTTGATATTGTAATCAGCTGCCATATTCGCAGCTTTCATAGGATCTATATTTCCTACGTTGTTTACACCGTCTGTTAACAACACAATTACTTTATTCTGAGTTTCACTAGCCTCTGCTCTACCGACTGCTAACGCTAAAGCATCACCGATATTTGTACCACTTCCTAAAAAGCCAACACGTATATCAGCTAGCATTTGATCAACCAGTTGCGGATCCGTCGTAAGGGGAAGTAATGTAAAAACCTTTTCAGAGAACATTACAATACCAATTCTATCTGTCGGTCTTAATGCTGCAAACTCACGAAGTTTTTTCTTTGCAACTTCTAGTCGATTTGGTCTTAAATCATCTGCCAACATTGATCTTGAAACATCAACTACAAAGAAGATATCATTGACTTTTATATTGCCAGGAAGAAATTTCAAGGCTTTCCTTGGAGTCATCGAGGCATAAGATATAAACAACCAGCCCAATAGCCCTAGAATAAATATTCCTAAACGATAATATGATGTTGTTTTTTTGATATTTTTAAATGGTATCCTTAGCTGGGCTTTTTGAAATACTTTCCAAAAGTCTAGTGCCCAAAGAACAGTAACACTCAAGCTTAGAATTAAAATATATGGTGTTTGATATTCCATTTATTTCTTTTCCTTCAATTCTATTTTTTCAAATTCAGCGACTACCTTTTGTATCAAGCTTTCATCAGCCATGGGAGAATATTGGAAGCTGTCTATCATTTCTAAAACTTTATCTAGGTTTTCTTCAGGTGTTATAGTGAAATATTTTTTTATATCACTCCTGTTCTTGTAAATGTTTTCGAGCCCTTCTCTAGATTTCACATTCACAAGCTTTCTTTTTAATTTTGCAATTTGTTCTTTTTGTATTTTTTTAATCCGGTTTTTCTTTTTTATAAATGAAACTACATAAAGCACGAAACCTAAAAATAAAATTGCTACAACCACATATGGCCATTTTTTCTTTTTCATATCAAGTTCATATTCATCACTATTAAGAGTTATGAAATTCTTTGCTCGTTCTTTTGTTGGCACATATTGAAACCCATTCATCGTAAATGGATACTGTTTTTCTATTTCTTCTTTCTTTGGTATTTTAGTAACAAATACTTTAAATGTATTATTCTCTTCAAAATACTCCATGGAATAAAAAACAGGTGTTATTTTTTGATTGACCATTTGCTTTAATTCTTCAGTTGAATAATCTGCCTCTATCTTGGCGATTATGATCTCACCAGACTTGGCCACTGAATTATCTAAGGGAACAAGAACTTGTGCATATGCAAAGGAACCGGATAAAAGAAGTAATATACCAATCACTTTCATAACATTTCCCTCACAAACTTATCCAGATACCGATCTTTTACATTTAATTTTTTATATCGCCCCTCAAAAGTATCTTGAGGATTTTTCGAGAGAATTTTTATATTTTTTTTCTTTTTGTTAGATTTAGCAAAGATACTAAAAGGAAGTTCTGTTTTTTCATCAAGTGGTGACATTATCTTAAAGCAATGCATATTAGGTCTATAACATAACTTCTCAAACGTTTCCCAATCATTTATAGAGCTAAAGTCAGATAAATAAATAACCTCTTTTCTTCTCCCCACCAGACTCTTCAGAAACGATATTTTCTTCTCATCACTTAAGACTTCATCTGAATCCCACAAATTATTTATTTTTCCTGAATCGTTAACGATATTAATTTTCTCTAATTGAGAAATTAGCATCGCCATTCCTCTGTGTCCTATTGATTTAGGTAAAATTACTTTATCATCATTTAGCAAGACGACCGTTATTTGGTCTTTAGTTTTTTCGGCAAGAAGATATAGTAAACATATAATCTCAATCGCGGCCTGCATCTTTGAAACATTCTTATAGCCCATAAACATTGTTGCTGTGATATCGAGCAAGACAAAGATTTCAACATTTCTATCTTCTTCAAAAGTTTTAATATAAGTAGTATTTGTTTTCGCTGACAATTTCCAATCAATAAATCGTACATCGTCACCAGGGTTATATACTTGGTGTTCTTTAAACTGAATGCCGGAACCTCTGAAATGAGATTTAAGCATCCCAATGGACTTAGCATTTGAACGTCGAAATAACTGCCCTTCTATCGTGGCAACAACTTTTTCTATTTCTTTTAAGTTTCTCTATCGCATTTGGTTTCATGATTTATCAATA
>CATLVU010000023.1 GCA_950061135.1 uncultured Oligoflexia bacterium | reverse complement strand
GTATATTATAATCACAAAGAGAGCTTGTGTTGTTCATGTCATAAATTTTTAAATTAATGCCTTTAAAATGGGCCAAAATCCATGACGCTGCTAATGCGTATTCTTTAGAAGATGGCTTTTCTCCTAAAATTTTGGCACATTCATTTTGAATATATGTTTTACTCATTATTTTCCCCGTATGTGAAGCCCTTAGTCTTTAGCATAATTCTTTTAAGTAAATCAAGGTTACGTCCTGAAACACTAGAAATAGGTAAGACTTTTTTATCTAGATGGCTTTCAAGCTCAGTCTGAAACCGATTGATTTCTTCTTCACTCATAGCATCAATTTTCGTTAAACAGATTACTTCGGGTTTGTTCGCAAAACTGTCTCTATATTTTAGTAGTTCCTCTCTAACAGTCGCATAGGATTCCAGTGCTTCGTATGGTTCTAAAAACATCGAGCAATCAATGAGGTGAACAAGAGATGAAGTTCTTTCAATATGCTTTAAAAATTGAATTCCTAGGCCTTTTCCTTCAGCCGCTTTTTCGATTAATCCAGGTATGTCGGCCACTACAAGCGAGTCTTCATCAACTTTTACGACCCCTAAGTTAGGAGTAAGAGTTGTAAATGGATAATCAGCAATTTTAGGTCGTGCTGCTGATATAGAGGAGATGAGCGTCGATTTACCGGCATTAGGAAGACCTACGAGAGCAATATCAGCAATTAACTTCAATTCCAGTTTTAAATCAATCTCTATTCCTGTTTCGCCTTCCTGAGCAAATTTTGGTGCTTGGTTAGTGGAAGATTTAAAAAATGTATTTCCAAGACCACCACGTCCGCCCTCTGCTAAAACTTCTTTTTGATCATGTTGAGTAATATCACAAAGGAGCAAATCATTTTCTTGGGAGTAGACTAGTGTACCAACTGGAACTTTTAAAATGATGTCCTCTCCGTTTTTACCGTCCATTTGTGAACCTTTACCATTCTCACCAGGTTCAGCTTCATAAACTTTTCGTCCACGGTAATGCATTAAGGTGTTTACGTTCTCATCTCCTTGGATGATAACACTCCCACCTGTTCCTCCGTTTCCGCCATCAGGGCCACCCATAGGTACATATTTTTCTCGTCGGAAATGCACACAGCCATTACCACCATGGCCGGAGATTACTTTAATTTTTACTTCATCAATAAACTTCATTTTTAAACTCTATCTATAAAAAAAGGGAGTCTATGTGAGACTCCCTTCTTGGATATAAGATATTTTTTCTTAAATTTATGCAGAAACAACAGAAACTAATTTCTTAGTTTTGTCATAATGAGAAAATTGAACTTTACCTTCAGTCATAGCGTAAAGAGTAAAATCTCTTCCCATTTTCACACCGTTTCCAGCGTAGAACTTTGTTCCTTTTTGTCTTACGATGATGTTTCCGATTTTTACAACTTCACCACCATATTTTTTAATCCCTCTCATTTTAGGATTACTATCTCTACCGTTACTAGTACTACCACCTGATTTTTTATGAGCCATTATTTACTCCTATATACTTTTATATTTATTATGCTTTGATTGATGTTATTTTTAAACCTGTATAATGCTGTCTGTGACCGTTTTTAGATCTGTAAGCACCTGGCTTTCTTTTGAATACAATTACTTTTCTTGCTCTTGCTTGTCTTACTACTTCAGCAGTTACTTTTGCACCAGCAACAGTTGGAGCACCAACTTTAGGGCTATCACCACCAATAAATAAAACTTCGTCAAACTCTACAGTTGATCCAACTTCAGCATCAAGTTTTTGAACGTCAATAACGTCACCTTCTTGAACTCTGTATTGGTGTCCTTTGATTTCTACTACGCCGTACATATTTTCTCCTTTGCCCAGCTAGGGGAGATAGACTACTTAACCCTAGATTCTAGATCATAAATAATAAACACTAGTTTTTATGTTTCTTGGGCCTAATTGTCAATAGTTAGAGGTTTGTAATGGACTCTTTTACTCTGGTATAAGTTATTGAAATCTCTAATATTTATTTAATTATTTCCGATTAGATTACTAGAGAGGTGTATTGTGGACGAGAAATTAGAAAATAAAACGCAATATTTTGAATGGAACAGTGAGTTGGGCTACCAGCTTTATTTGAAAATAGAGCAGTCTGATCTTGTTGAAGTTCTCAAGCCAACTTTAGAGATAGTTGGGTTTGGAGAGATTGTTGATGAGAATTTTAAACAAAAAAAAATTACCTCAGCAAAGTCGACGAGAATAATTACCATTAAAAAAGCTTCTCCAGCTCTTGGAAAAAAAATTGATTACTCCGGCGGACTTTTTGATTCTTTTGCACAGGAGAGTGTTTACACTCAGAGTATTTCAAATGTTTATAGATTTAAAAATACTGCTCTTTTACTTTTTGATGAAAATAAAATTCAGTGGGAATTGGCCTTAAAAATAAATAATTTAGATCTTAATAATTTTCGTGTTGTTATGACAAGAGCGATTAGTTTCGCATTATCAACAACTGGAGTGGTAGGTCTGTGGGGAATTCCTGTCGAAGAGGGTGTTGTGGTAAGAAGGCCATATGATTCACAATTTGAATCAGTTTTTATAGATCTCGATAAAAACTTACTAATAACTTATAACGGGATTCAAAACATAGAATCAGGACTCTCAATAATAAGATTAGATCAAACGATGATGAGAGACTTCATTAGAATGAAACATGATGAGCTTATTCCATTTCTATCTTCTCATTGTACTTATTTTTCCTATGCTGGAATGCATCCTAGAATAAAGCAAAGTCTTTATAAATTAGCACAATTGAGTGATGGATTAATTTATCCAGAGGAAAGATTTAAGCCTAGGAATTTGGAAGCATAGATAATTCATTATCAAAAAATAATTTCATTAATGACTTTTTTATATCTGATTTCATGATCGTCAGATAAACCGGAAAACATGTAATAGTACATGCACCAGAGTAAATGATGGTGATATCATCTTTTTTCCAGATATAAACTGCTTGTTCTTCGACTTTTTTATAAGAGGTTTGCATTCCCCATTTTTTTATTAAAGAGAAATGAAAAATATTATGGAGAAAATACTGCGGCAGTTTTGCATAAAAATCAGTGATGAGTTTATCTTTTACTTGAATATAAACGGGAAATTTATAACGACGGTAATCAATATATACAAGGTATGCTTGAAGATTATTTTTTGTTTTTATTTCTTTGATTTTTGGAAACTTTTTTATGACGTCAGCAATTGGTTTTTGCGGCATAAAAATATCAAGTTGCGATAGCTCGAAACTATAATTTGGAGCTTCGACTTGAGCCAATGAAAATTTCGTTAAAGTAAATATATAAATAATTACAATAAAAAACTTCATGATGTTTTATTCATTTTAGTGAAACTAACAAAACAAGCTCCAATACAATCGCCAAAAACATTTACAGCAGTTCTAAACATATCAACAATTCGGTCAACAGATAGAATAAGTGCTATCGCATCAAGGGGAAAGCCTACAGCACTTAAAACTATCCCCATTGTTACGATTCCTGCTTGTGGAATCGCAGCTGCACCAACTGCTGCAAGAGAAGCTGTAACGAAAATAATTAATTGATTTGTTAGACTTAAATCAAGGCCATAAACTTGGCCGATAAAAATAACTGCGACCGACTCATAAAGTGCAGTTCCATCCATATTTATTGTGGCCCCTAATGGGAGTACAAATTTTGAAGTCTCTTTATCTACATTTAAATTATCTTCAACTGTTTGCATCGTTAATGGAAGGGTTGCTGCTGAAGAGGCAGTTGAAAAGGCTGTCAAAATAGGTTTTGCTAGTTTATGTATTAACTGAATAGGAGAGATCTTAATAAGATAACCTCCGATGAATGCAAGAATAATAAAATGAATAAGTAGACCTGAAACAACGGTCATAACATATTTTCCAAGAACAAAAATCACATCAAGACCACTTTGTGCCATTACGTCAAAGAGTAAAGCAAAGATTCCAAAAGGAGCTATTAACATGATTGCCTGAACAAGTTTTAATGATAAAAACTCTAAAGAAGCGACAATATTAATGAGCGGTTCTGATTCTTTTCTAAAAAAAAGTGCGGCCAGTGATAAAAAAATTGAAAACACAATGATTTGTAAAATATCAGCATTAGCAAAAGCTGCTACTGGGTTTGTTGGAATCGCATCTTGCAAAACTTTTAAGACAGACTTTAAGACTCCAGAGTCAGCACCAGCTTTGAGTGTTGCTGATAAATTCTCACTCACTTTCTCAGTAGGTAGAGAGCCGATGTCTACTCCTTTACCAGGCTGAATTAAGTTAACAGCAATAAGACCGATGAAGGCTGCAATACAAGTAGTAGTAAAATAATATAGTAAAGCCTTAAGACCTATTCGTTTAAGTTTTTCTGGTGTTCCAAGATTTATTACCGCCATAAATATTGATGAAAAAACCAGAGGAACAATCATCATTTTTAAAAGTTGAATAAAGACTTTTCCAACGGGCTTAATATAGGACGCGAATTCGGAGTATCCAAGTTTAAAACTCAGGTATCCGAGAATAAATCCTGCGATTATACTAAAAACAATGGCCCTTCCTGAAGCTAGCTGCTTTAACATCATGTTATCCTTTGGTAGTCATTACATTCTTAAGATTATAATATACTATTTGGTTTTATAAAAAATTTAAAGGTTATTTGAATGCGTTATCTTTGTATTTTATTGTTAATTTCCTGTGCATCTAAAAAAACTGTGAAGCAAGAAGAAGTAGTCGAAAAAAAGAATTCTCGAATACAAACACACTTAATAGATAAAGACTTGGCCCAATGTAGTGATTGTATAATGGGAAGTGTTGGAGACGAAGCACTAAAGAAAACAGATAAGAAAATTTATTTTCTATATGGTGCTGAGGATATGAATTTAACAAATTATTATTTTGATATCCCTGTTGTTTTGAATAAGCATACTCGTATGTGGATCAAGTATTTTACCGGCCGTGGAAGAAAACATTATATAAGATATGCTGAAAGATCAGGACGTTATGGGCCAGTTTTATCTAAAATGTTAAATGATCAAAATATGCCAAGAGATTTAATTTATCTTGCGATGGCGGAGAGTGGTTTTAGAAATGTAGCAAGAAGTTGGGCCAAAGCTGTAGGACCTTGGCAGTTTATGCCATACACTGGTAGAAAATTTGGACTTGATGTTGGTTTTTATCTTGATGAAAGAAGAGACCCATTAAAAGCAACAATCGCGGCAAGTAAATATCTATCAACTTTATATGGAATGTTCGACTCATGGGAGCTTGCAATGGCAGGTTATAATGCAGGTGAGGGGAAAATAAAAAGAGCAATTCGAAGATATAGGACAAAGAATTTTTGGAAAATTGTCAGAGGCCGTTACCTTAAAAAAGAAACAAAAAATTATGTTCCTAAAATTATGGCCTTAGCTATTATAGGAAAAAACTTAAGTGCGTTTGGATTTACAAATCTTGAGTTTCAAAAACCTTTAGATTTTGAAGAAATAACTGTCCCTGGTGATGCTGATTTATACAAGCTTGGTGATGTGCTAGGTTTAGAGTTTGAAAAGGTAAAAAAATATAATCCTGAAGTGCTAAGATGGCAGATACCTCCTCATTTAGAAGAATATACTTTAAGGGTTCCAGTTGGAAAAAAAACTGTGTGGGATGAAATTGAGGATAAAACAATTGTAATTGCGAGTGATTATAAAAAATATTATTTAAGAGGACATTCTTCTTTGAGGGATGTTGCCAGAAAGTTTAAAGTTCCAGTTGATGTACTGGTAAAGCTAAATAATGGTCATCCGACCAAGAAAATGCTTCCAAGAACAGAAGTTTTGCTGCCATTTAGAAACGATCATGTTCATAGAAAAAATCATCTTTATGCTGACCTCTACGAAAAACCTAGAAAGAGTATTGTCAGAAAACGTACTTATCAAAAATGGATTAAGCGTGGAAGTCGTAACGGAAAGGAAATA
The DNA here is from genome assembly GCA_950061135.1 of uncultured Oligoflexia bacterium. GTDB lineage: Bacteria > Bdellovibrionota > Bacteriovoracia > Bacteriovoracales > Bacteriovoracaceae > CATLVU01. The sequence continues at coordinate 24,597 of CATLVU010000023.1, read as the reverse complement.
CAAAATCCTACTGAATACTATGTCGTTAAAAAAGGTGATACTTTGTGGGATATCGCAAAAAAAACCGGCGTAAATATTAATACTATTATCAAATCTAATTATAAACTGGTAAAAAGAAGAATGATTTTACCAGGTGATAAGCTGGCCATAAAATAATTAGGAAAAAATAATGTCAGGATTTGGATTAAAAGCATTAAAGAAAAAACAAACTGATGAAAATGAAATTGTAAAAAAAGAGTTCTTTCCAACAATTGTTGTTGGAGATAATCTGGCCGCTTTTTTGATTTTTCAAAAACTTACCTTACAAGAAAAACCAGTGAAATGGTTAACTTCGTATAACTATTCTATTGAGAATGCAGAAAAAGAATTACTACTATATCCTGAGTCTGTTAGAGATGAGCAATTAAAATCAAAATTAATTGAGCTCGATTTTAATATTGATGAAACTCAAATGCCTGTAAGCTTTTACAAAGACGGTAAGCTTTATCCTTTTGAGGGAAGAGCAAAAGTACATGAATTAAAAGCTGCTGAAGAGTATTTTCAAGACGGCCATTATCATTTTTCTACTGATAATTTTATTAAGATTAGTGATGAAAAAGTGAAAGAAAATCAACTTTTGTGCCAAATAGATAAAATTGAAAAATTAGAAATACAAGATCTTGCAAACGAAGTAAAGTTTGGGCTTACTACTGGAAAAAATGAAGTTTATGAGTGCTCAATGCTCTATTATTGTGAAAGTCCAAAGAAATTTGTTTCGTTATTAGCAAATAAAGAGGCTTTAGATGAGGACTTTATTTCTTCATTGGTGAAAATTCAAGGCCAATCGGCGTTAACTCTTTGCTTTGAAAATCCGAGTGAGTTCTTAGAACCACAAACTATTTTATTACCCCAAAGCCAGACTTATGAGAAAGGCAGTGTTGTTTGCGATGTTCTTTCGGTAAAAGAGGTAGAAAAAGTACAACTTGTTAAAGCAACAGTTTTTTTAGAGGATGATGAGAAAACCGAAGAAGAGTTGGCCAAAAAAGTAAAATTAGCAAAGCGTCTTATTTCAAAAGTATCTGAAAATTTTAAACCTGAAAAAGAACCTCTTATTAAATATTTTAATGAATTTTTCATGGAAGGCCTAGATCAAGTAAGTCTAAAAGTAGAGGGGCTAGAGTTTTCAGGACATCATTCTTTACTGTCTAGTGAGTGTTCTTCTAGGTATTTTTCTCGATTAGTACTTTCGGTTTAGTACTTTTAACCTAAGGAGATGTGTATGGACAATAGTATTGAAGTTATTGCTTTTCGGTTACAGTATCAGCTTCACTAACGGCTTCGGTCAGATTTCGATTTAGAACATAAATCATAGCACCTAAATGATCAGCTTTGATGAGCAGTTCTTTTAGGTTTTCGAGTTTACACAAAGTTTGAACTTCTCGAAGACTTGTTAAGGCATAATTAAAAAAACGTCTTTTGTCTTTTAAGCTATATCTATCATTTCCCTCTGATAAATTTAAGGCAATGCTACTACTTGCTCGTAATAACTGATCCTTCATACTGTAAGGCAGTTTTACATTCTTTGCCTCTTGATACAATTGCACTGCCTCTGTTACACATCTAAATTCTCTCATCTCTTATTCCTCCTAAAAAAATTAGTTCTTGCCCAAGTGCAACTAATTTTTTTAGGAGGAATAAGCATGAGTTTCAAAGCATTAGATTTAGCAGTTCAATTGTATCAAGAATGTGAAAAGTTAAAATTAAAAAATCCAGTCAGGGATCAGTTATTAAGGGCATCTTTGAGTATTGCCTTGAATGTTACAGAAGGAAGCGGTAGAACAAGTTTAAAGGACCAAAAGCGTTTTTACTCCATAGCTATGGGGTCTACAAGAGAAGCTCAATGCCTTATCAAAATTATTAAACACAAAGAGTTAGAAAGAAGGTATGACCGCTTAGGTGCTCTAGTTTATGGATTAACTCGGATTAGTCGGCAATCGGAGTTCTGAAATACACTTATCAACTTATTTGTTAAATAAGCCCCCCAAAAAAAAAGGGAAGCTTAAGCTTCCCTTTCTTTTGATATTTAAATCTAAATTAAATTAGAATAAAACGTCAAACTTGATCCAGTTCCAAGCAAGCGCTGTAGAAGCGATATCATCAAGATCATCACCATTTGCATCTTTACCACTTCTAACTTTTGTACTCATTGTGTAGCTTACAGATGGAGCGTAAGTTAAGTGCATTCCCCAAGCGTGACCAACTTCAAATCTATGACCATACTCAAGAACGATATCTGTTGTATCAAATCCTGTATCCTTACCATCAACATCATTAGTACCGTTATTGTAGTCATCATGATCAGGGTTTGAAGTCATGTTGTAATGAAGAGCTACGTAACAAGTGCTTGTTAGGCTTTCTCCACCAAAGTTATAGTAACCAGAAAGACCAATTGTAGTGTAAGCATTATCTGCATCTCTTACATCACCGTCTTTAGTCATCTTGTAGTTTTTGTAAGTACCACCAACTTGCCACTGATTGTTAATTGCATAAGCATAGTTAAGAGCAATATTCATTGTAGACTCTTCAGCATCTTCAATGTCATTTCCGCTCATAGAGAAATCTACTGATCTAGCGTTTCCACCATCTTCAAATCCATACATTCTTACCATGTGCTTTGCCATTCCGTCAGCCATTACTGAACCTGCGAATGCCAATGAAACTAATCCAACTAATAATTTTTTCATTTTCACTTCCTTTGTTAAAACATTAGCGTTTTGTATTATTATTTTGGCGTTTAAACCATAAACAATTAAATCAATTATATACTTAATAGTTTAGCTATATTTTTGGAAATGCAAATAAAAAAACAGAAAAAAACGGTTTTTTTAATTTTTTTTTGCATGTCAAATAAATGTCAAAAAAAATGTTTTAAAAAAGAAAATAGACCTTGCCGTTTTGGAAATTCTTCCAAAGGGTTTGTAGTAGGGGGCATTCATAAAAAAAGTTATCAACAAAAAATAAGTTCTTAAATAAAACTTTATAAATGTTTTAAAAACTAAAAATTTGCTTAACTTTTGTTTATTGACAAATAACAGGCCGAATCTTCTAATTTTAATATTAGATAAGTTTTATACGATTTTCTAAGTAAGGAGAAAGTGAATGAAAAAATTAATGTTAGGGGTGGTTGCCCTCTCTTTTTTAGCAACTGGAGCACATGCATCTAAGGCAAGACTTCAAGCTTTAGGACAAGATGCTGATGGATCTCTTTTTGTGGACGACCACAGAAATATCTTTTTTAACCCAGCGACTATTAACTATCACAGAGATTTAATTACTCTTGAAGCAGGTGCTGCTTCTTCTAGTGACTCTGCTGCAACACCAAGTTCAGAAGGTGGTTTTATTAAGTCTCGTGGAAACATGGTTTATGGTCTTCATTTTGGAAACCAAAATGAAACAATTAAAGCTGTAAGAACTGCAGGCAAAGCAACTGTATTTGATAACGTTGAAGGAAATATTCTAGACTTCTTCGTTGGTGGTGATGCAGGTGTTCTTTGGGGTGTTGATCTTAGCTATGGAACATACATGGATGAGCAAGCAACGAATGAGATCGAAGCAAGTTTTATGAGATCAAAAGTTGGTGTAATCAAAGGTAATGTTGAGGCTTTCCTTGATTTTTCTCTACAAGATACAGCAGAAGAAAAAGATAATGCAGAGGTAGCGATTAAGTCTGCTTATGATTTAATGGTTGCTTATAACTTAAGATCAGATGCTAAAGCATATATTAGATATATGGCGATAAATGCAGAAGAAAAAGAGATAGACGCAAAAGATGAGGATTACAAAGCGGGAATGATGGCGATTGGTTATGGTCGTGTAAGAAGTTTAAATAACAAAGCAAATTTAAACTACAACATCGCTTATGTAACTACTTCTAAGGAGAACGAGACATTTACAAAAGCGAAAGAAACTAAGTCGATGTCTGTCCCTCTTGTTATAGGTTTGGAGTACAAAGCAAAAGATTGGCTTACTGTAAGAGGTTCTGTATCTCAAAAGATTCTTTCTGAAGAAGAGTCATTGTCAGGTACTAAAGTAAAAAAGAAGACATCAGCAAACTCAACTGCTGTTAATGCTGGGGTTTCTCTACATTTTGGAGATCTTCAAATTGACGGTCTAGTAGGAAATAACACTGGTGGGGCTGCGGCTTCAACTGATACTTCACGTGGTAACGGTACATTACGTACTGATAACCTAATGAGTAGAGTATCAGCTACATACAAATTCTAAGAAGAGGGAGTAATTAATGAAAAATATAGTATTAATACTAGCACTTAGTTTTATTGCTTCAGCTGCATATGCATCTAAGGCAAGACTTGAGGCGCTTGGTGAAGACCAAAACGGTTCAAGATATATTGATGATGAAAGAAATATCTTTTTAAACCCAGCAGAGCTAAATAACCATTTTGATTTTATGGCATTAGACTTTGGTAGTACTGCACAAATTTTAGATGGTGAAAATACTGCTAAAGCTACAGGTGGTGTGATCAATAAACTTGGAAACAAAGTTTATGGTGTTTACTTTGGTCAAGATTCAAATACAGCTGCGGGTCAGAGAATAGGGGCTTTTGCTGCTGTAAACGATATTGACCTTGGTGGTGGTACCAAAGGGATGTCGGATGCAAATTATAGTGCGGTTGCAACTAGACTTAAGAACACCAATACTGTTGATATTTTTTATGCAAGAGAAGCAGCGGTTAAATGGGGTGTTAAGCTAAATTATTCAAGTTCCAAAGATGAAGTAGGCTCTACAGGAGCTGTTGGTGAAACAAGCCAAACAGGGGCATCTTTAACTGCAGGTGTGATCAAGGGAGACTGGGAAATAGCGACAACTATAGGTCTTGCAAATAATGCAGAAGCAGAAGATGTTGTTACAAATGTTGGAACTATTGACTATGAATACAAAGGTGCCGGCGGTATTGAGTTAAACGTTACAAAAAGAAATCTTGATGGCTCAAATTACTTTTTACAAGCGAGAAGAATTCAGGCTGAACAAGATGGTTTAGATGATTTAACACTTGGAACGACTGAAGTAGATGATGAGTGGTCGGTATTAAGACTTGTTTTAGGTTACGGAAGAGTTCTTAAGCAAAATGAATCATTAGATCTTTTTTATAAAGGTTGGATCTATAATGATCAGCAAACAAGCAAGGCATTTGTTAAAGATAATGACGTTACAGAGCAATATATTGGCTTACTAGTAGGGATGGAATCAACATTGAAAGATTGGCTAAAAATCAGAGGTTCTGTTTCTAATAAGTTTTTTGGTACAGCAGATGTTGACGGTGACAAAAAGACAATTGCTAACGCAGTTGATGTTAATATCGGTACATCTTTAATTTTCGGTGATATGTCAATTGACGGTCTAATCGGTACTGATGCTGATGGAGATGGAACTCTTGGTGAAACAGGAGATAAGGGTGGAGTTCTTAGAACTGATTCTTTAATGTCTAGAGTATCAATGACTTATAGATTCTAAAAAGTCTTAACAGGAAGTTAAACTTTTTTTATATTGAGGGAGACTAAAATGTCTCCCTTTTTTTATGAAAATTAAGATAGCACTTTTCACATTTATTATAATTATTCTTATTCCGGTTGGTTTTGTTTTTTATATTCAACAGGATATTAAAATAATGCGAAGTCATTATCCCTATTTCAATCTGAAAACAAAACAATATGAATGGCTTGAGCAAAAGCCTGAAGAATATAAAAATTTAAAAGAGGTTTCTTCTAATATTAAATGGGCAATTGTTATTAGTGAAGATTGGGCCTATTTTGATCATAATGGAATTGATTTTAATCAATTAAAAATTGTTTTAGATGAGGGCCTAGAAGAGGGAAAGATTACTAGGGGAGCAAGTACAATAACTCAGCAACTTGTAAAAAATCTTTTCTTAAGTGATGAGAGAACCATCACTAGAAAACTTATAGAAATGCTCTATGCATTTATTTTAGAAAAAACCTATTCTAAAGATTTTATACTTGAAAGATATCTAAATATTATTGAGCTAGGCAATGATATTTACGGTGTAGAAAAAGCCTCTTTACATTATTTTGGAAAGCAATCTAAAGATCTTAACCTGAAAGAAGCATGTTTTATTGCCGTTTTACTGCCAAGTCCTATACGTTATTCGCAATCTTATCGAGATAATGAGTTAACTGAATTTATGCAAACTCAAATTGATGAATTACTTGTGAAGCTTAGGCAGGCCAAAATTATTAATAGGCATGATCAATTAATAATGGAGCTAACGCCGATCTATTTTAATCATTAGTTTTATTTCAAATTTGAATTATTCTTCAGATACAACCTTCTAAGCTATTAAAAACTCAGCAATTAAATTATTTTGTTATATTGCATCGGGAAATACCATTAAGAGGTATACCTTTGTGTGGTATAATGAAAGGAGAAGGTTTTGAGGGTTATAAGTTATGGTTGTACTGAAACTGAAAACTTTGACCTGAAGGGTAAGGTTAAAAAAGGTTGTAAATGAAAATGAAGTCGAGCACTTAATGATTGTTGACTATCATTAATTAGGGTTTATATGAGTAAACAAAATAGAACAAGAAAACCAACTACTATTGGTGAAATGTTGAATGAGGAATTCTTGATCCCACTCAATATTACGCAGAAAATTTTTGCCAATCACTTGGGAGTTGATATTAAAACAGTGAATCGGCTTATTAATAATAGAACATCAATCTCTCCTAAGCTTGCATTAAAGATTTCATCGGCACTGGGGACTACACCAGAGTTCTGGATGAATTTGCAGATGGAAAATGATTTATGGGAACTTAAAAATTCTAAAATAAAATTACCTAAGCTTATTACATTGTCTTAAACATTCGTAAGCGACAGCGGTAACAGCATTGGATAAGTTTATTGATCTGATATGTTCTGAGTACTGAGGTAGAAAGTACATTTGATTAGAATATTTGTTATAAATTTCAGTGCTAAGGCCTTTAGTTTCTGAACCAAAAATTAAATAACAATCTTCTTGGTAGGGAGCTTCTGTATAAGATGCACTAGCATCATTTTCAAAAAAGATTAGGTTTGATGGTTTTTCAGAGGCGATAAATTCGTCAAAGGTATTATATTCTTTTATTTGAACATATTTCCAATAATCAAGTCCTGCTCTTCTTACTGCTTTTTCAGATAAATCAAAACCAAAAGGTTTAATGAGAATAAGTTCTAGCCCTAAGGCGACACATGTTCTCCCGATACTTCCTGTATTTCCAGGTATATCGGGAGCAACAAGTACTATTTTAAAGTTTTTTTGTTTCAACTAAGTAGGTTTGCTAAAGTTCTAACAATTAACCCTGAGCCACCTTTTTCAGGGCAGTATGGAAGATGTGATTGAGAATCACAAACACCTGCGATATCTAAATGGGCCCATTTTACATCGTTTTTAATAAAGTTTTCTAAAAAGGCAGCTGCAGTAGCTGTACCTGCAAACTTCTTAGTTCCGATATTTCTTAGATCAGCGATATGAGATTTCATTTGTCCTCTCCACTCATCAATTATAGGTAATTGCCACATATACTCATCTTGGTCTTTTGCTGATTTTTTAATGCTATCAATCCATTTTTGATCATTACCTAAAACCGCACAAACCTCTGAGCCTAGGGCAACTAAACATGCACCAGTAAGAGTTGCTGCATCTATAATATAATCAGGACCTTGATCACAAGCATAGTCTAAACAGTCTGCCAGAACGAGTCTTCCCTCTGCATCTGTATTTAGAATTTCTACCGTAGTTCCATTTCTGCCTTTAACAACAGAGTCTGGCATAGTCGCTTTTTCGTTAACAGCGTTATCAGTCATCCCAAGAATTAAAGTGATTTTATAAGGGGAATTGTTAAGAACTGCAGCTCTAAAGGCACCATATACAGTTGCCGATCCACCCATATCAAACTTCATTCCCATCATACTTGCACCAGGCTTAAGAGAGTATCCACCAGTATCAAAAGTTAAACCTTTACCAACCATTGCAATATGCTTGGTGTTTTTAGTTACTTTTTTAGGTGTATAAGTTAAATGTACAAGCCTTGGGCCATAGTTAGAACCGGCATTAACAGATAAAAATAAATTCATATTCTCTTTTTTAAGTTCTGGCTTACCCATAATCTTAACTTTAACGCCTTTTAAATTAGCTTTTACGTCTTTTTCGATTCTTTTTGCATACTCTTCTGAGTGAAGAATGTTTGGTGCTTCATTAACTAAGTCTCTAGTGTAGCAAACAGACTCAGCAAGGTTTTGAACCTCAACAAGTTTTTTCTCTAATGATCTTTTCACTTTTTTATCATTAACAAAGAGAGTGATAGCTTTAAATGAGTTTTTATTTTGTTTAGCTTGATACTTATTAAAATCATATGCTGTAAGAATTAATGCTTCTTTGGTCAGCGCTGTTGTAATATCTAATTTGTTTACAGCGTTGAACGATGCCATATCAAAAGCAACTGAATTATATAATTCGCCTTTAATTGCCTTGTAAGCATTGGCAATTGATCTTCTTATTTGTTCTGCTTTTGCCGTAGTTTTTTTGCCCATTCCAATAGCTAAAACTGAGCTTCCATCCGATAAATTAAAAAGTAGTTGAGTTCCTTCTTTGGCGATAAAGTTCTTTGAAATTTTTAACGCCTTCATTTCATCCATTATCTCTTTTGATGAAAGAGTGTGTTGAATTCCATCTGCATTTTTGTTGGTATAAGCGGCCACGACTTTTAAGTCTGCCTTATTAAAATCTGATTGATCAAAACTTACATTAACTTTCATGATATCTCCTATATTTTTTCAAATTCAATCTATCAAAAAGAAAGTTTCTTGTCTAAAATGGTGTTATGCCAAAGTTGTATTTTAGCTATATTGCATCAAACTTTATCTTGCCTTTTTTTGTGAGTACGGTGTTTTTTGTACTTTTCTTAATGACTTTTGAGCTCTTTCGTATTTTAAGCCTTATGTCTTCAGATGAAGTGAGTTTTTTGTTTCTTTTGGGACTTATGAAAGATGTAATGATTACTTTGGTTCCTATGGCCATTCCCATCTCAGTATTCTTTGCCACGATCTTTTCATTAAATAGGATGTCGGGTGATTCTGAATATGTTGCTTTAAGAGCGGGAGGTTTTCAGAAAAAGATGATCTTGGTCCCGTTTTTGGTTATAGCGACAGGTATTTCTATTAGTTTATATTTTTTTGGACAAGAGTTTGTCCCTCAAGCTCATAAGGAAGTAAGGCGGAAAATAAAAGTTTTAAGCTCTACAAGTCTTATACAGGGAATAAAGTCAGGGCAATTTTTTACTCGAATTAGAGGGATAACGCTTTTTGCTGACAATGTTAATGAAGTAACTAAAGAGCTTGAAGATGTTTTTTTACATATTTTTGATGATAAAACTAAACAAGAAAGAGTCATTAACGCACGGGATGGAAAAATAATTCATAATAAGGATGAAGAAACGGGGCTAGAGTCTTTCAAGTTATTGCTTAACGATGGAAATATTGTAAGTCGAAATTCTGAGAATCAAGATTTAGAGAAAATTATTTTTGATGAGTACTTACTTCCTATATCTGAGAAAAAATTCAATTATTCAGCCTCAATGAAAGAAATTATGATGAACTTTGATGAGTTAACTCTCTTTATTGATAATGGTCTGAAAAGCGCACTTGAAAACGGCTTTGATAAAAAAGATTATGTGAATGCCAAGTATGAGTTTTGGAATCGAATTAATACACCACTTCTTTGTCTGTTATTGACCTTTGTTGGCTTTGGTTTGGGCATAACAGGTACAAGAGGGCGTGGAAAAAACTCAGGTGGAAAAGCAATCCTGATACTCATCGGTTATTATATCGTTTATTTTGGATTGGTTGGTAATGCTCGAGGGGGCTCTTTTCCAATTTTAGTTGCAGTCATTGTTCCTGGAGTTTTATTGTTCTTATACGGTCTAAAGCTCTATAAGACTTTAGATTGGCGAAGCTAGTTCTTGATATACTTATCAGAGCTTTCCAGCTTTCCATTTACTGATATAAAAAGTGGTAGTCGATGATTTTCGCTTTCACTTTCAGGAAAAACGAGACTTTTCACACCAGACTTTGAGTTTGTCACGACTAATTGGTTATTAAGAAAAACTTTTGAGGCATTTATATTGCCCATTAATAAAAGGATTTTGTCACCCTTCATAAAAAAAGTTCTGCCTTTTTTAAGAACAAATTTTCGAATATCTTCATCATCAATTTTGAAGCTAATCCAGGTATCTTCTTCGATGGCATTTATAAAAACATTTTGTTTCCCATCTACATAAGCATTTTTGATACTAGGTGGGAAAATGCTAGCGTCCTTAAGCTCAGCAGCCTCGGCATCAAGGCTAAAAAGGTTCTTAGGCATAGGTCTCAAGTTTATTTCTTGATCTTTGATTTCTTCTTTTACGAGCTCTTCTTTGGGCTCAACTTTTTCTTGAGGAGCTTCTTCTTCGATTTTCTTGGGTTCCTGAGCTATTGTTTCTTCTCTTAGTTTTTTACTGGCCTTTAAGTCAAAAAGATCATCAGACTGAGGCTTGAGCTGAGGAGTGTCTTCTTTTTCCACTGCTTGTCCTGTTCTTCTCTTAGATTCTTCTTGGATTTCATGGACAAAATTAGAAATAAGCTTAAAACCCGAAACGATAACGATAACAGAAACAATGGGAATGATAACTTTTTTTGAGAGAACCTTTTCTAAAAGCTCTGGAATATTAACATTCGATTCATTTATTACGTGTCTTATATCAGTTTCTTCTTCTTTTGTTTGTTCAACTTTTTCTTCAGGATATAAAGTTAAAAAAGCCTCTTTGAGCTCTTTTTCGTCTAATTTTAGTGTTTTCGCTAGAATTCTTATAAAACCTAAGGCAAAGACTTGCTTTGGAAGAGGGGTGATATCATTGTTTTCCAAAGCGATTAGAAACGACTTTTTAATCTTTGTCGTTTCCGCCAGTTTTTCAATCGTGTAATTTTCTTTTTTTCTAGCTTGGGCTAGAGTTTGTCCAAAATTTTTCATTACTACCATAATAGTAGAAAATTTTTATTTAGACTATGACTGACAAATAATTTCCGCTATAAATTTTGACTCTTTTTTGCTTGTTTAGAAATTATTTGAGGAAAACGATTGAGATATTGTAATGATTTTCTAGCGTAATCACTTCTAGGAAAGCGTTCAGCTATTTCTTCAAACTTCAATCTGGCCAAAGGAAGGTTATTGATCTTAATTAAACTCAGTGCTTGATAAAATTGAGGCTCTGGAAGCTTATAGCATTCACCAAGTGAGGCATCCTTGAAAAATTCATAGGCCCTTTTAAAGTTTCGTTGCTTATATTGAGTAAGACCCAACTGAAAATTAGCAGGACAGTAGGTCTCGTCTATTTTGAGAGATTTGTTGAATTGATCAAAAGCTTGTCTATATAGACCCTGCTTTGAGTATAGAACACCTAAATTATAATGAGTTCTTTGCTGTTTTGGATAAGTCAGATCTTCTAAAATAGTTTTGTATTGCTTCTCAGCTTCAGAGTAATTCTTTCGATTCATATAAATAGTTGCAAGATTCAGTCTAGCATCAGTATTTTTAGGATTCACCTCTAATGATCTTTTGATATAACGAATACCCCTGTCAGTACTTCCTTTGAAATAATATGCCATTCCCAAATTATTTAATATTCTGGCGTCATCTGGACTGAGAGCATTTGCTTCAATTAAATGTGTTAAGGCAGAAGTATAGTCTTTGTTAACTAATTCTTTAGTTCCTTGGTTATAGTGGATTTCAGCTTTTTTCTGAGCAGGTGTTTTTTCTTTTTTATTACTTGCGCACGAAATGACTAATAATACTAAGACTAAAAATCTCATAAATCCTCCAATGCTTAATTGTAGAAAGGAATTATGCTCTTTGTAAAATAATTAAAGCTTCAAAATGATGGGTATTAGGAAAAAAATCAATAAGATAAACTTCTTTGAGCTGGTAGCCGTTTAAGTTTTCAATATCTTTTAAGGCTGAGTGGTAGTTACAGCTCATATATATAATTTGCTTAGGTTCTAACTCTTGGGCCCATTGTGCTAATTGATTAAATCCTTTTCTTGGGGGATCGAGAATTAGAGTTTTATATTTAGAAGAATGGGAAAACTTGAAACGATCTAGAGCATTTTTGTCATAAAGATTAAGATTGATAAAACTACCTTGAGCTTCATTATAAAAATCTACACAAACCCTTTTTGTTAGTTTTAGATGATTGGTTAAGTTTCCATTTCCTGCAAATAGCTCCAGAGTGTTGCCAAACTTGGATTCTTTATGAGTTTGAGCAAGTATTTTTTTTACTTGTTCATTCAGAAGAGTATTTACTTGAGTAAAACCTTTAGAACCATGGGGTTGATTCCAAGTTTGATGAACTTTTTGTCCAATATCATAAAATTCTATATGACCCTTTTTGGGTTCAGTGGGAGGAACCAGCTCATGCCAAATATCATGGGCCATAAACTTATCTATGGCCGCTTGTATATTTTCGTTGGCTAAAATGCAATTGGAGATAGGAGTGATTAGGCCTGTAAATGGGTTTTGAAAACCAATTTTTTTACAATTTAAATCATAGTGAAGTTGAACCCTGTTTCGATAGTTGTATCGGTGTTTGTCTGATTTGATAATCTTGATTTCATAATTTTGAAAAAGACTATTTAGGGAGTGGGTAAATTGCTTTTTCTTGAACTCTATTTCATCTGCATAATTCATATGCTGAAGCTGGCACCCATGGCAATTTGAATAGTACTGGCATTGAGGTTTAATACGACGATCACTTTGGTTTTTTATTTCATCGATTTCTAAAAATTTTGTTTTTTTATTTTCTCTTAAAACCTTTGCTGTACCCTCTTCGTCAACTAATGTTTTGGGTATAATAGCTAATTGGTCTGCTATTTTAGTGACACCATGTCCTTGTTGATTTAAATACTCAATTTTAAACGGCCATTTTTGCATGAAAATTTCTACCTACGAAAATATCTAAAAATACGTAAAATACTAATAATATGAAAATTACTAAAAATTTACCATTTCTATTAGAGCTTTGTACAAATGGTTTGTTTATTTTACTTTATTTAATTTATGACTCAGGTAAGTTGAGTTTAGATACTTTAGAGCAGTTCAATATTATTACCATTTTGGATTATGTAAAGTACATGGCTCCCTGTGTTGTCTTGTGGGTCGCTTACTTAAATTACAGAAGCCTAGATAATATTGAATCATATTTTAGAAAGTATATTTTCTCTATAATCATGATCGTTCCATTATTTATGACGTGGGGAGATTTAAAATTTTCTTTTTGGCTCTCATCAGTACATCTTTTATCAACTTTCTTGGCCCTATATGAAACACCAAAAATCTCTTTGATGGCCACAACCTCAGAAAGAAGCGGGATGTCTCTTTACGAAAAGCTTAAAATGTCACCAGGACAAATTGTCTTGCTCTCTTTTGCTTTGATCATTTTTGTTGGGACTGTTTTACTTTCATTTCCTATTGCCGCTGCGGATGGAAAAGAGATTCCCCTTATTGATGCTTTTTTTACCGCCACAAGTGCTACTTGCGTGACAGGCCTAACAACCTTGCAGATTAACGAACATTTTAGTTTCTTAGGTCAATGTATAATTTTAATTTTAATACAGATTGGCGGTCTAGGCTATATGACCTTGTACTCATCAATGAGTATCATTCTTGGAAAGTCCCTTGCAGTTAAAGATCAAGTTTTAATGCAAGACCTTTTAGACATTAATAGCTTCGAAGATTTAATTTCGATGATTAATAATATTATCAAGTACACATTAATTATTGAATCTGCGGGCGCGATACTCTTAACGATAGCCTTTAATATGAAAGGCTATGAGTTTGGTGAAGCATTATACTTTGGAGTTTTTCATAGTATTTCTGCATTTTGTAACGCAGGCTTTTCATTGTTTGATAATTCTCTAGAGTCTTTTGCAATGGACCCTTTAGTAAACTTTACAATTACTGCACTGATCATTCTTGGAGGACTTGGCTTTATTGTTCTAAAAGAAGGGGAAGCAATTATTAGGAAAAAGAGAAAGCTGATTAATTTAAGTGTGCACTCTAAAGTTGTTTTAACCGCAAACTTCTTTTTGATTTTTTTACTTACGATTTATATCTTTTTTAGTGAATATCTTCATGCTTTCAGAGATTATGAATTGTGGGAGCAATTACAATTAGCATTTTTCCATTCGGTGACAACCAGAACCGCAGGATTTAATACTCTTCCTCTTAATATTTTTCATTCCCATACCCTCTATCTATTTTCATTATTTATGTTCATCGGGGCAAGCCCTGGTTCGACGGGAGGAGGAATAAAAACTACGACTTTTGCTATTCTTGTTCAGTCAGTTAAAGCCACATTAAAGGGGCGAGATCGAGTTGAGTTTTTTGATAGAACAGTACCTAATATTGTAGTTGTTAGAGCGATTTCAATTATCGTTGTGTCATTAATGCTTGTAAGTTTATTTGTACTTATTTTAATGAGAATAGAGCCCGAGCATGATTTTCAAGCAGTAAGTTTTGAAGTAATGAGTGCCTTTGCGACAGTTGGATTATCATTAGGAATAACTCCTTATTTAAGTGTAGGGGGGAAGATTATTATAAGTTTATTAATGCTCGTTGGAAGAGTTGGCCCATTAACTATGGTATTGGCAATTGGCCAGCCTAAAGAAACCTCAGGCAATGTTGATTACCCTAAGGGTAGGATTATGATAGGATAAAAGTATGATTGTTACAGTAATTGGATTAGGACATTTTGGTGCCAAAACCGCTACCAGACTTTTTGAAAAAGGGGCCGAAGTTATCGCAATTGATAATGATGACGAACTGGTAGAGAGATTAAAAGATAGGGTAACTCACGCAGTTTGCCTTGATGTTACTGATGAAAGAGCTGTTAGGTCAACCAATATATCTGATGTGGATGTCGCGATCGTTGCAATCGGTGATAATGTCGAAATGAGTATTATGGCAGTTGCGATGCTTAGAAAGTTAGGGGTTGGGAAAATTATAGCTAGGGCAACTAATAATCTTCATGATCATGTTTTAAAAGAGGTTGGTGCTTCAGAGATTATAAGAGTCGAGGAAGAGATGGGAGAAATTATTGCTTCTAAAATAATTGCTCCTCATGTTTTACAACGTTATAACTTTGCGGCTGGTTATTCTATTGTTGAGCTTAAGCTTGGAAAGAAATTTGCTGGAAAAACCTTAGTAGAGTCTCAAATTAGACAGAACTTTTCTTTAAATATCGTGGCCCTTCAAAAAAGGGTTCCTTATATTACGGAGGATGGTAAGTCGGCATTCAAAGTAGAAATTAATGATAGTCCATTACCAATGGATGTTATCGAATCTGATGATATTGTTGTCCTTGTTGGAAGTGAAGCAAATTTTGACAGATTATTTAGTGTTTTAGAGGAAAAATAAATATGGTTCGTTCACTTAAAAAAAGAATAGCTTCAAGTTTTATACTTTCAAATGTTGCTATATTAGTTATTGGTTTTACAGTATTTTATTTTTTAAACTCTCTGAACAAGCAGATTGAAAATATTACTTTAAACACTAACCAGATAAGTCTTTTAACTGATGAAGTCCGAATTTCTGCAGTTTCTATTTTAAAAATGCAAAAAAAGATTTTAACCAGAAAGGCAACTGAAGAAGATTTAGAACGATTGATTTCACTTTGCGATGGTTTTCACTCTCAACTGCAAAGGCTTGATAGTTTTTATAAAGATGTTCAGATTAAAACAATTATTTCCAAAATGATTGGATATGTTGACTCCTTGCAAACACTATTAAGTAAAGTATCACTTTTTAATAATAGGGATACAGCTGGTATCTCCACCATTGGGGACCTAGCGGATAAGATTTTAGAAGCTTTTTCTGAGTTTCAAGATATTCAATATTACCAAAATGAAAAAAGAGATAAGCAGTTAAAAAGTATTATCGGCGAGACACGAAGATACATGTTAATTGTTTTAATTATTACTTTTTTAGGGACTGTTTTGTTATCGATGATTGTTCCAGGAAGAATTGCTCTTCCGTTTAAGAAAATAAATGATGCTGTCAGAGAGCTACAGGACTGTAACTTTGATGTTTCCATTTATTATAATCAAGATGATGAGATTGGAGAGTTGGCCCATGAACTCAATAAAATGATTACAAGTATGAAGCATTTTGAAGAACTTCGTGAAGATAGAATATCAGTTGAGCAAAAGAAATTTGATACACTTGCGAACCTAACTAAAAGAAATGTTTTGGTTGCCAATGCAAAGGGGCAATTGATTTATTTGAACAACCAAGTTTACACAGCGCTAAATCTTCAATCAGAAGATGTTCTTAAAAAAGATATGGAAGATACTATTATTCCAAAAAGTATTAAGGATGCTTTTGATTTGGCCTTGAAGAGACGGTCAAAAATTGAAAATGCAGAAGTCCATCTAACTCATAAGGTCAAAGAAGAAAGAGTAAATGAAGAGACTGGAGAGACTGAGGAAGTTGAAATTGAAGAGGAACTATTTAAGGGTTACGCAAATGTTATCCCTATTAGGGCCAAAGAAAGTGACCTTGACTATTATTTGATGGTTTTATCAGAAGAAATATTTGCTTAAATTCTTTAATTCTTTTACTATCTTGAGCTAGTAAACATAGCTATGGTGGCGGACTGCGCAAATGGACCCTAAATTCATAAGAAATTTTTCAATTATTGCCCATATCGATCATGGGAAATCTACGCTCGCAGATAGATTAATCCAAGAGACTAAATCTATTACCGATCGTGAATTTAAAGATCGCTTACTTGATAATATGGATTTAGAAAAGGAACGTGGGATCACCATTAAGGCCCAAACAGTAAGACTGAAATATGATGCTAAAGATGGAAATGTTTATTATCTAAATTTAATTGATACTCCAGGGCATGTTGATTTTAGTTACGAAGTTTCAAGATCGTTAGCATCTTGTGATGGGGCTTTATTAGTGGTTGATGCTTCACAGGGAGTTGAAGCGCAAACTTTGGCCAACGTATACATGGCGATTGAAAACGATCTAGAGATTTTACCTGTATTAAATAAAATTGATCTTCCTCATGCTGATGTAGATAAAACGAAAGAAGAAATAGAAGAAATTGTTGGTATCGATACCACTGATGCACCTTTAGTTTCAGCTAAATCAGGTATTGGAGTTTCAGAGCTTTTAGAAAAAATTATTGAGGTTATTCCTCCTCCGACTGGTGATAAAGACAAAGAGTTACAGGCACTTATTTTTGATTCTTGGTTTGACCCATATCGAGGAATAGTTGTTCTTGTTAGAGTTTTTGAAGGCTCAATTAAAGTAAAAGATAAAATTTATTTTAAGCATTCAGATCAGGCTTACGAAGTTATCAAGCTTGCAGTTCATGAGCCCTTTTATACTGAGGTAAAAGAACTAACAGCAGGAGAGGTTGGTGTTTTAATTTGTGGTATTAAAACAATTCGAGATATAAAAATTGGTGATACCATTATTCATGAAAAGAAAAAAACACCTTCGCTTCCGGGTTATGAAGAAGTTAAGCCAATGGTTTTTTGTGGGGTCTTCCCTGTTGTAAGTGATGACTATGTTGAGCTTACAGAAGCTTTAGAGAAATTGGCCTTAAATGATTCTTCATTTACATATGAACCTGAAAATTCTACGGCGCTAGGTTTAGGTTATCGTTGTGGGTTTCTTGGCCTTTTACATATGAATATTATCCAAGAGCGATTAGAAAGGGAGTTTGATCTAACTTTGATTTCAACAGCTCCAAGTGTTAGTTATGAAGTAACATTAAAGTCAGGTGAAAGGCAGAAAGTTGATAATCCAACAGACCTTCCAGATATGGGACTTGTTGAGTCTATTGCTGAGCCAATGGTTGAAATTTCTATTCATGTGCCTAATGATTATGTTGGATCGATTATAACTCTTTGTGAGAAACGAAGAGGGATGCAACAAAATATTAATTATATTACGAGTGAAAGAGTTCAGGTTGTTTACTTATTACCTTTGAGTGAAATGGTTTTTGATTTCTATGATCAATTAAAATCAATCACTAAAGGTTATGCAAGTATGGATTATGAGTTTAAAGATTATTTAACATCTAAGCTTGTGAAGTTAGATATACTTCTAAATTCAGAACCAGTGGATGCCTTATCATTAATTTGTCACGAGTCTACTTCATATCAAAAAGGAAGAGAGCTTGCGGGCAAGCTTCAAAAAATAATTGATCGGCAGCAGTTCGATATTGCAATTCAAGCTGCAGTTGGAAATAAAGTTATTGCTCGTGAAACTGTAAAAGCACTCCGAAAGAACGTTCTTGCAAAATGTTATGGTGGTGATATTTCAAGAAAGCGTAAACTACTTGAAAAGCAAAAAGCAGGTAAGAAAAGAATGAAGATGGTTGGGAATGTAGAGATTCCTCAAGAGGCATTCTTGGCGGTATTAAAGGTAGACGATTGATGACTGAACTTCATAAAATCATCTCCGATATCCTTGCCCCTTATTCAAAAGAGCCAAAATCAAATGAAATGAAAGAGGCCAAAGATAAATTCATCGAGTTAACAGGAAGATTAGATGAAGACTCTAGAGAGTACGAATCAAGACTGAATAGTTTTGAAGAATGGTTTATTTTTGAGTATGAAAATCAGAAAGTTTTAAATGATTATCTTGAAAGCAAAGAAGAACCTCTGGAGCAATATGTTGTTGAAGGATTAAAAAACATCAATCATTCAGTTTTTCATTTTAAAAAAATCAATTTTTTTAACAAGGCAATTTTTGTAGATTTAATAAATAAAAACACGATAAAAATCCCAAACAAAAAAATGGATTTAACACTTGTAGAAGGGGATCTTTTTGTTGGAAGGATATTTTCAAATGAAAAAGATTACTCTTTATTAAAAGGGATTTGCCTTTTACCTGAAGATTCTTATAAGCCTATAAATAAAAGAATTAAAAAAATCCGCAAAAGCTTAGATGCTGATACAAAACAATCTTTTTTGATGCAAATTGAAAAACTCAAAAACAAGTCCATCCATTACGGACATGTTAAAGCAAAAGATTTATTTATTTTTGAATAGTACTTTTTCTGTAAAGAATATAGGGAATTACACCTGTTAGGTTGGCAATTACAAATACGCAAAAATAGATATTAAATAGCGATGCTCCATTTGTAATATCTAAAAATGCAAAAAGTTTTTGAAAAGCGAAATGTCCAACGCCTATGCCTGCAGGGGCAATTGGAATCGCCATAATAATAAAGCCAAACGGAATCACGGTATAAGCACCCAAAAGATTAAAGTTTCCTTGAGCAAAGTCTTTGGAAACAAGCCAAAAAATAGTAATCACAAGCCCTTGAACGAGAAAGCTAATTAAGTACATTTTCATTAAGTTCTTTTTATGAGTGATTGCTCTTTGCCAGTAGTCTTGAAGTCTTGTAGATATCTTCTTGAGAGTACTATTTAAAAAACTAGAGTCCACATAGAGTAAGATGAAAAAAAGTGCGACGCCTAAAGTGACTAAAATATTAAAAATGATCAACATCAATAAGTCTTGGTTAATATGGTCTTGTGTTAGCAAATTATATATTCCTGAAATTGCACCAATAGTAATGAGAGCAAAAAGGCCAACTAGTCTATCTATAAAAACAGAAAAGAGCAGAAACTTTTTTGTAAGTTTGGCACAAAGATTTTGTACATAAAAAATTTTTAAAATATCCCCAGAGACAGATCCAGGCACAACAGTATTAAAAAATGAGCCTATCCAGTTTGCAGTGAATATATTTTTCATTGGAAGAGCTTTGTCTGTTTTAGTGGATAAGATGATTCTCCACCTAAAAGCTGCGATTAGGCATATACCTATTAAGGCAATAACCCCAAATAAAGGAATCATTGGGGACTCAAGTGATAGTTTTAATTCTTTTAAACTAAGTTTGTCTGACTTTACAAGCCAGTAGATTAGCCCCGATGCAATAGAAAATTTAATGATTATCTTTAGAAAGTCTTTCATTAAACCTATAATAATGATTGTATTGAGAAAAACATAGGAATTTTTATGAAAATTGCAATCATTCAATTATGTTCAAAACTCGACTATAAAACGAACCTTCAAAAAGTTCGAGGCTTTTTGGATGAAATAATTAATGAAGGACCTGTCGATGCAGTATTTCTACCTGAAGTATTCTATTCAATGAGTGATGGTGTTGCTCCAACTCCTTATCTTGTAGAAGAAGACAATGAGCATTGGAAGAATATTAGAGATTTGGCGATAGAGTATAAAGTTGCTCTTATTGGAGGGTCTGTTGCTTATAAAGACAATGATAAAATTCTCAATCGAGCTATTAATTTTGACAAGAATGGAGAGTTACTTGGAGTTTATGACAAAAGAAATCTCTTTAAAGTAAGTCTAGGTGACACAAGTTTAAATGAGTCGAATATTTATACTGCAGGTTCAGGACCTTTGGATTTTAAGTTTAATGATTTCCATATTGGCATAAGCATATGTTTTGATTTGAGGTTCCCTGAATTATACAGGGACTATTTTAAAAAGGGTGTGAATCTAATATCTGTATCTGCTGCCTTTACTGTACCCACGGGTAAAGCTCATTGGGAGTCTTTATTAAGGGCAAGAGCAATAGAGAATCAATCCTATGTAATTGCCGCAGGGCAATGGGGTGAGCATAATGCAAAAATCAAAACTTTTGGGCATTCTATGGTTATTGACCCTTGGGGAGAAGTGATAGCTCAGATTCCATCAGGAGAGGGGTTTAAAATCGTCAGTTTATCCAAAGACCTTATTGATTCAGTAAGGAGAAGAATGGATGTTTCTCCACTCTAGTCTTGCGCGGCAAGTTAATTTATAAATATTTCAGAATTAAGACAAAAGCATTTTAAGTATTATATCTAGACTCCAAACATAGGAGCATTTAATGAAAAGTTTATTTTTACTTTTAGTTCTCGCATTTATATCGATGTCCGCAAAGTCATCGGAATATAAAATCTTACGTGTCGAAAGCTTAGAATATGAAACAAGACTTTATTTAGATAACGGTGAAATAGTAAAAGTTTTAAACTTAGAAATTGAATCAATTAAAAATGCAATGCAAGCATATAAAACAGGAAGTCTTGTTAGCTTTGTAAAAAAAGAGGTTACTACAGAAACGCAAGACATAATCAGTCAGCTTGTGATCACAGAGAAAGTAGAGTTACCACCGCTTAAAGAAGAAATTGAAGAGGAAGCTAGTGTTAATAAAGAAATGTACACTCCGGCAGGTTATAATGCGCTAAGGTTTTACTCTCATGATCCTCTTGAAAAAAGTAATATTACGCAGCTATCATCTTATGAAGATGCGCAATCTGTTATGAATTTATTTAACGGTGAAACAAGAGAGAAGTCGCAATGTTATAATCGAGCTCATATGTGGACTTATGAAGCGCTTTATAAATCACAAGTGAACCTTGGAAAAGTTTGGATCTTTTTTACTTCAAAGTATATTAATGAATATAATTATAAGTGGTGGTTTCATGTTGCCCCTTATACTGAAGTTCATAATGAGGCCAAGTATATTTTGGATCGAGGCTTCACAATGATTCCTTATAATTTCGAAAACTGGAAAAATATATTCATGAAAAACAAGGCCCACTGCCCTGTAGTTAAAAGTTATAATGAATATCAATATGGTAAATGGAAAGAATATTGTTACATAATTTTTTCTAGTCAGTATTATTGGCAGCCATGGCAACTTGAAAATCTTGCCAATAGAAATATTCACTATTGGGGATACAAAATGGGTGAGTTGGAAATCGCCTACAAGGATGCATTAATCTATTGGAATAGAAAAATTCCACGTTTAACATATACTCCTTCGCAACCATTGCCTCCTCGAGAAAGAGAAGAAGATCGGTACTCAACTCCTAGAAGAGAAGAGCCAGGCCGAACTTATAATCCTAGTTATAATGGTTTTAGTGTCGGCTTAAGAGTTATTGATCAGTTTAATGAAATTGGATCAGTCACTGAAATTTATAATAATGGTAGGGTAAGAGTTCATTTTGATTTAGGGTCTAAGCTTATTCGTTCAACAAGAAATTTAAGTAAAAAAACTCGATGCTATAGAAATATTTGCCAAGGTCAAAAAGTAATGGACTCATTTAATAGTAATCAAAAAGCTTGGGTAACAGAAATTTTCGAAAATGGTATGGCATTGGTTATTTATGAAGGTATGGCAACAGGAGTAGTTGTTCCTTCATCCCGTTTATCTAGATAAAAATGGCCCTAGCTTATAAACTAGGGCCTAGTATTTTAAGAAGCTAAATCTTCTTCTGTTTTTTCATTATCTTCTGATATTGCTTCTGGTTCATTCAAACTTGTAGGCTCTTCAACT
This sequence comes from uncultured Oligoflexia bacterium, assembly GCA_950061135.1. GTDB lineage: Bacteria > Bdellovibrionota > Bacteriovoracia > Bacteriovoracales > Bacteriovoracaceae > CATLVU01. The sequence continues at coordinate 2,142 of CATLVU010000023.1, read as the reverse complement.
TCTTTTAATTGTTTAGGGGCCTGACAGCTTGCAACTGTTAATGATCCTTCATCACTTAAAGTTAAATTATTTGGCAGTTTAATATCATCAAAGTGAATATTATCTCCAATATTCAGATTACTGATATCTACGACAATATGCTCAGGCATATGCTTTAACATCCCAGAAACTTTAATTGTCTCTCTTTGTGAAACAAAAATACCACCTTCTTTCACTCCTGATGCGTTACCTTCAAAGACGAGAGGAAGCTCAAGAACATGTTCACCTTTTGGAAGATGAATTAGTGAAAAATGTAAAACCTCATGAGTTACTGGGTGCAATTGAATGTCATCAAATTTTGCGTCAAAATCTTTTTTTCCTTCACTTACTTTGTTAACTGCACCACTTGCATGAATATGTTTTTGAAGATCAACTTTAGTTGTCATAACAGGAGTATTATTAACATTGCCACCATAAAAAACTCCAGGTACGAAACCTTGTTTTCTAAGTTCTTTTGCCGAAATATTCGGGTCTCTTTTTTGTAGTTGTAAAGTACTCATAATATACTTCCTTTGTTAAGTTTATAAGGCTTCAATGCCTCTATATAATAGTTCATTATACCATAAAAAAAGAAAGGGCCCAAAGGCCCTTGAGGATTAACTTGCCTTTTCTGGTAAGCTTTTTTCTGGGAAGATTGAATCGGACAATTTACTCCACATCCCTTTGTTTTTACTATCGTGAAGCGATATTGTTTTGGCTTTGCTAGATTCCTTCTTTGCAAAAATAATTGAAAGTACTCCGTCTTCGCAATAAGCATCTACTTTTTCCTGATTAATATCTTCAGGTAAAGTAAAGCTTCTTTTAAAGGTGCTGCTTGTATTAGCAGTTTTTCTTACTGCTTCAATTGCTAAAATATTGTCTTTAACAGTTAAGTTCACATCACTTCTTTTTACTCCAGGTAAATCAATACTTAGAAGATAGTGGTTTTCATTTTCAATAAAATCATAATCTGATTTAAAAGAATCCCTTTCAAAGTCTTCGAAAAAACTGAAGGGATGTGTGTTCATGTTTTTTAATAATACTAAGTTTTTCATGTAATACCTCCATTGTTTTTTTCAGTTAGATAATCATCTTTCCTACTCTTAAGATGGTAGCTATCTGATGAACGTCAAGAGGAAGGAATAAAAAAAAACTCACAAGTATGTAAACCTTGACATCTTTTTATAAGGACTCATCTTATTTATAGGAGGCAGTTATGCAAAAATTTAATTCGATTGTAGAAGGTGCTTTAAACTTAGCTCAGGTAACAGCACATAAGCATAAGAACACGCAAGTGAGTCCATATCATATTTTATTAGGACTTATTAATACTCCAGGATCTTTGTGTTCAAAAGCTTTTAAAGAGTACAAAAAGATTCTAGAAGATAAGATTAAGAGTTTACCGTTTTCTAAAGAAGCGATTTCTTTAGAGCAAATTCAATTTGATTCAAAATCAAGAGAGTGGCTTAGCTACGCATCTGGAGAGAGTGTTCAAAAAGGAAAAGAAGAGGTAAGCGAAAAAGAAATGCTTAAATTTATAAAACAGATTCTACCTGAATTTAGTTTTAATTTAGATACTGATTTAAATGAAGAGGAACAAGAAGTTCCAAGCTTTCTTATTAATTTAAATGAGAGAGCTCAAGCTGGGAAACTGGACCCAGTAATTGGAAGAGCTAAAGAGATAAGATCGGTGATGGAGATTTTAGGTAGACGAAGTAAAAATAATCCCGTCCTTGTGGGTGAAGCAGGTGTAGGGAAAACGGCGATAATAGAAGGTTTAGCCGAAGCAATTGTAAAAGGGGAGATCTCAGAGATCTTACAGGATAAAATTATCTACTCTTTAGACTTAGGTGCTTTAATGGCGGGTACAAAATTTAGAGGAGAGTTTGAAGAGAGGTTACAAAATCTTCTAAAATTTATTAAGTCCCAGAATGGTAAGGCGATACTTTTTATTGATGAAATCCATCAATTAGTCGGAGCCGGAAAAACAGACGGAGCAATGGATGCTGCAAATCTATTAAAGCCTGCGCTGGCCAGAGGAGAATTAAATTGTATTGGAGCGACAACTTTAGCTGAATATCAAAAGTATATTCTAGGAGATGGGGCCCTTGATCGAAGGTTTAG
>CATLVU010000022.1 GCA_950061135.1 uncultured Oligoflexia bacterium | reverse complement strand
TAATTCTATTTGTTTTTTAAAATACCTAATAGTTTCTTCAAATTCCTCTTTACCAGGTATTTTTTTTGCTAAATGAAATTGTCCACCGATCTCAGAGGATTTTTCATAGATACTAACTTTATGTCCTAGTCTTTGTGCCTCAATGGCAAAACTAATACCGGCAGGGCCTGCGCCTATTACTGCAATTTGTTTAAAACCTTTAGAGTTAGGTACAAAATCCAACTCATGACATGCTTTTGGATTAACGAGACATGATGCAATTTTTCCCTTAAATATATGATCAAGACAGGCCTGATTACATGCTATACATGTGTTGACTTCATCAGCTTTATCGTTTTGAAATTTATTAACAATTTCTGGGTCTGCAAGGAAGGGGCGGGCCATGGAAATCATATCAGCGTGTTTTTCTTTTATGATTTGATCAGCCTGATTGAGGTCATTGATTCTGTTCGTCGTTATCACCGGGATATTAACTTCTTTTTTTATCCTCTGACTAATCCAGGTAAAAGTGTTTCTTGGAACCATCGTTGCAATAGTTGGAACTCTTGCTTCATGCCAACCGATACCAGTATTAATTAAGTCAACACTTTCTTTTTCTAAAATTTTTGCAAGCTGAACGACTTCATCAAAAGTAGAACCATTATCAACTAAGTCAAGCATTGATAATCTAAAAATGATAATGAAATTAGCGCCGACCTTTTTTCGAGTTGCCTTTAATATTTCAGTTACGATTTTGATTCTATTTTCAAAACTTCCGCCGTAATCGTCATTTCTTAAATTTGTTCTGGGAGCAATGAATTGATTTAAAAAATAACCTTCACTCCCCATGATCTCTATACCGTCATAGCCTGCCTTTTGTGCTAAGCTCGCGCAGTTTGCATAGTCCCAAACTGTCTTTTTTATACCAAGTTTTGTTAACGCTGATGCTTTGAAGGGTGTAATGGGAGACTTTGTAGATGAAGCAGAAACATTGAATGGATGATATGAATATCTTCCACCATGAAGAATTTGTAGACAGATTTTTGCACCAGCTTTTTGCACTCTTGTAGTCAGCTTCTTGTGTTTTTTTATCTGCCATGGAAAGCTAAGCTGATGGCCCATAGGATGGAGACGACCACGAAAATTAGGAGCAATACCTCCTGTTACAATCATGCCAACGCCGCCTTTGGCCCTAAGTTCATAAAACTTTCCTAGTTTTTCAAATCCGCCTTTAGCTTCTTCTAGTCCTGTGTGCATCGAGCCCATAAGAATTCTGTTTTTTATTTTAGTATGGCCTAGGTTTAATTCTGAAAAAACGCTTCCTGTATTTTCCACCCTTTTCCTTTTGTTCAAAAATCGCCTATGATTTTAATATGATAGAGAATTATATTGAAAATTTAAAGGACTTAACTCCATATTTAATTTGTCCTGCAGAGTCTATTAAGTATTTAGACATTAATATACCTGAGCTAAAAACTTGGGGAGGAGATAAACTCAAGTGTATCGATCCTCTGAAAACAAATAGTGAACAATGGATACAGAAGATAAAAAGGCTAGATTCATTAAGTTTTGGCCCCTCAGGTATGCCTATGCCTGATTGGGTTTTACTCGATTGTGCTATGATGCCAAGTGGTATTTTTGGTTTTTGTATAAAGGGAGATCAACTTTCGAGCAGAGATAAAAATTTATTAAAAATTAATGAGAATGAGTTTTTTCCAATCAGTATGTATATCGCTATTCCTACTTTGGATAATTCAGTATGGTTTGGACATAATCTTAGTTCATTAAATAATCATCTAGAAAATAATTTAAAGGGATTAGGAATTGTTACAAAGTTTATGGCACTAAGAATGTTTCAAGTCCAAAAGCTTAGAGGTGCAACCCAATGGAAATCAAATGCTATTCATCTGCATATGAAACTTAATAAGCTACAAATTCTTTCTGCGTGGACAACTGCCCATACACATCATGAAACTTTGTGTTATGAAACTATAAGTACTGATGAGTACCAGTCCTTTGCCAATGAGACATATAAAATCCAGAAAGAGGATTTATTAGAATTACAAAAAAAAATAGAGTCGGGACAAAGATTTGTACTCGACTCTATTCAGTCCGATATAATTTCGGTTTCGAAAATTAAAGTATTAAAGTAAGAATAAATGGTAATCCAAAAAAGACAATGAATATATAAGCTATGCCGTAGCTTCTATTTTTCATCGTTTTTTCTGCCAATAAGTTACATAGTTTAACAGGAACTTTTCTTAATGTTGGGTGAACAAACCAAATAACCATTCCTGCAACATTGAAAAAGAAATGTACTAAAGCAATTGCAAGTCCCGCAACGTTCCCAGTTAGGGACGCTAAAAGAGCTGTTGCAGTTGTTCCGATATTAGCACCAATAGTAACTGGTAAAATTGAACTAGTTGTTAAGAGTCCAGCACCGGCCATCGGAACTAGTAACGAAGTCGTTATTGAGCTTGATTGAACAGAGATTGTTAAAATTGCTCCAAAGAATATTGCAACATAACCATTTTTGGCCAATAAGTTTTCAATTATTTCGCCTTTATTTGATTCAACAACTTTTTTCATTGTTTTTACAATAAGACTTAACGCCATAATAATCATAGTTGCAGCGGTTAACATCATCACAACACCAGCAACAGTTCCAGAAAGTCCCATGATATCTGTTATTAAAACTTTTGTTCCATTTGCAACAGGCTTAATAGCTGCCTTTACTGGAGAGCTAAACTTTACTGCTTCTGATGTACCATATAAGACTCCTGCAAAATATGTTGCTGTTTTAGCTAAAAATCCAGTAGCTAGCTCTAATGGAAGCATAACTGCTACTGTCAAAATGTTAAAGAAGTCATGTATTGTTGCAGCTGCAAAAGCATCTTTAAATTGTCTTTGATTTTTTAAATAACCTAGAGAAACTAAAGAGTTTGTAACACTTGTTCCAAGGTTTGCTCCCATCACCATCGGAATTGCTCCTCCCATTGGGAGAGTACCTGATGCTACAAGTCCTACGATAATAGATGTTGTAACAGATGAGCTTTGGATTAAAACAGTAGCAAACATACCAGAGAAAAGGCCTAAGATTGGGTTGGCGGTAGCATTAAGTAGTCCTTTTGCAAATCCTCCTCCCATTAACTTGAACGAACCTCCAAGTACTTTAACTCCAACTAGGAATAAGTATAAAAGTCCAATGACAACAAAAACTCTTATAATTGTGTCAATTAACTGTTGTTTATTAATATTCTCAATCTTTGGAATGTAGGTAGTATCTTTAAACATGTTCTCTCCTTAATGTGTGCAAAATTTTTATCAAAAAAGAAGCGTCTTTTGTGTTAGGTTTATGTTAAGAAAACACATGAAAAAAAGCTCGCGCTTCATCCAAAGCGATCAAAATGAAATTCATCCATCTCTTTTTAGTAACTTAGAGCGAGTTGTTAGTTCAGATTTTAAAAAACCTGTTCCTAATGAGGTGACAATATTTTTACAGGAAATTGAGCTTAAAATTCAAAAACTAAAACTTAAAGGCCTGATTTTAGATGCATGCTGCGGAGTAGGACTTAGTGCTTACAAATTAGCAGAAAAATACGATGATTATCTAGTTCTGGGTATTGATAAATCCACAGACCGAATAGAGAGAAAAAACTTTTTTAAAAAGTCCATGCCATCAAATTGTGTCCTCGCAAGGTTTAGTATAATTGATATATGGATTTCGCTGAGTAAAAAAAATACTATAAATGTATATAAGCAGTATTTATTGTATCCAAACCCTTACCCAAAAAAAAAGCATTTAAAACTTAGATGGTATGGTATGCCAGCAATTAAATTTTTATTTGAAAGTTCTACTCGATTAGAGGTTCGATCGAATTGGAAGCAATATTTACAGGATTTTATTTTAGTCGCAGAGAAGTTTTTATTTGAAGGTGAGATAAGGAAACTTAATATTAACGACTCTCAAGATTGCTTAACATTGTTTGAAAAAAAATATTTTGAAAGTGGTCATGAATTATATACTTTAATATTAACCCGAGAGCCTAGGCCCTCGAGTTAATAATAGGGAATTATACTAGATACAACTCCTGATCAAGATAGTCGTCATCTTCATGACAAAAAAGATCATAATAAGTTGTATCAGCAGTCTTTATCTGTGCATTACTGTTCACGTCTTTCTTAACTTTTAAGCTAACTTTTTCGTTTGTGTCAGCGAGAGTAATTAAGAGAACCATTATTATTGTTATTAGTGTAATGCGAATAGTATTATAGCTTCTTGTTAGCATGTTTTGTCTCCTTCTTTAGTATTCTCTAGAAGGGAAAGCTTGCTTAATGGATGTTTCAATAATCTCTTTTGAAAATCTTATCATTTGATGGTTTTGTCCGCCTGAGATTATATTCTCACGTGTATAGTTTTGATTTGTAATAAGATAATCAAAATTATTATTCAATCTTCTAAGATCATTTTGGTTCCAGTAGTACATACTTGTGTACTGAATATGGCACCAAGAATTGTATTGATCTAAGTCATGTTCAGCAATGTGAGTGATTGGCTTACAGCTAACTTTGTAACTTCCATCATTTTGTCTTGCTTGCTCAATCATTCTAAGTGCATGGCGACTAAGTTCTGCTTTGTGTCTGTTTCGATCACTATCATGATATTTCTTTATATTTTTTCTAAGGTTTTTGATGATTTTTTTTCTTTGTTTGTAATTATTAAGTTTGTCGTTGGTGATTTTTGTAAATCTTGTTTCCCATTGAGCAGGACTAACTATAGAGTCCATAAATTGCTTATCGAAAACCATTTTCTGTCCTTCAACCTTTACAACTGGAGCAATATGGTATTCCCAGCCGCCGCAACCGATTCCAAAGAGACATCTTTTAAACTTTCCATCGTTATCACCAACCAAGTTTAATAGGTCAGTGTAATGAATTAAGATTTTTTCTGAGTCGATTCCGTAATATCTTTTCATATCGTATGACCAGACCATGGCACGATTTGAACAGATACTTCTTGTTTTTGGACTTTTTTCAATGGTGTTCCATGCTCTTTGCGCTGTGTAAGAATCAACATTTGAAATTTGAAAATCCTTTAATGGTGACACAGGTTTCACTGTTTCATATGCAAATGCATTAAATGATAGCCCAATTATGGCGATAGAAGACAATAACTGTTTTTTCATAATTCCCCCTTTAAAAAAACAATTTTTTGTATTTTGAATGTGGGAAGGCTTATAGCATCTCTAGAAAAAAGATCAAGTGCGTTAGTCACGGCGTGTAATATATACACTGCGCATTAAACCGAGATGTAAGAATATTTGAGTTGTTTACTCTGTTAGACTCTTATATCAATAGCTTGGAGAGGAGAGTTGATGAGTAAGATTTTAGGGTTCATGTTGTTGGTAAGTGTTGGTTTCGAAGCAAGTGCATCTCGTAAGATTATTTATGGTGAAGATAATCGTTCAGATATTACAACTACAAGCCTAAAGACAGTTAAGAACTTTGCTACAGGTATCGCTGGAAGAGTTAAGAATTATCGTGTTGAAAAAAACGATAAGCTATTTACTCTTTTAAATGTAAGAAACCTTAGCCATCCAACAAAGGCTCGTTTGTGTAAAGATGAGCAGTTTGCAAATCAACCATCTACAACAGATTGCACTGGATTCTTAATAGCTGAAGATTTATTCGTAACAGCAGGTCATTGCGCCACAGAGCTTGATACAATTGCTGAAGATGAAAAAACTCCTGAATGTTCAACTCATTCCTGGATGTTTGATTATTCAACAGACCTAAATGGAAAAATTTCTTTAAAAAATGTTGATGCAAAAAAACTTGTAGGTTGTAAAAAAGTTATTTATGCAGAGTTCTCGAGTAAAGTTGATTTCGCAATCATTCAACTAGATAGAAAATTACCAGGGAGACATTTTTTTGAGTTAGATGCTAATCCTATCCAAGAAAACGATGACATTTTTGTTATGGGCCATCCATCAGGTTTACCTTTAAAAATTGCTACTGATGCTAAAGTATTTTCAACTCATGATAATTATTTTTCAACAAACTTAGATACCTTTGGAGGAAACTCAGGGTCACCTGTGTTCAATGCAAGAACATCCGAAGTCGTGGGAGTCTTATCTCGTGGTGATATTGATTATGTAATGGATGAGTACGAAGGTGAGTCATGTCGTAGAGTTAATCGATGTGATAGCTCTCGTGAAAACTGCATTGAAGACCATCCAGGCATTGATGGAGAACATGTAACCCATATCGAATTAGTTAAAGAGCGTTTAAAGCGTTTGAAACATTTATAATTCCAGAACTTTTAATCAATCCTTTCAGCTCATCATAGATCTCTACTGAGTTTATAATAATTTCTTTAATCTGAGCATTACTTAAATGTGAAGAATGACTTTTTATGACAGCAGCAAGCCCTGCTACAATTGGTGTCGCCATCGATGTTCCCATCGACCCTGTATATGGTATTTGGTTAGAGGAACAGGGACCCTCGCACTCGGTAAGAGCTGTTGACAATAATGCACCAGACGCGTTGGCCCCTCCTGGAGCTGCAACATGAACAGTTTCACCTCCATAGTTTGAATAATTTGTTATTTGGTTATAAGCATCTACACTTGCGACTGCAATCATATTATCTTCTTGAATATTTGCAGGATACTGAGGCTCTTCATCGTTACAGTCTCCGACTCCATCACTTCCGCCATTTCCTGCAGCAGCTATAACAAGAGAGTTTTTTGTGTTCGCAATTTTAACTGAGCTGATAAGCTCCTTTAACTCTTTTGAAAAGCTATTCCCGACACTGCCTCCAAGAGATAAATTTATAATATCTGCTTTTCTATCTAGCGCATAAAGAATACCAGCAGCAACTGTGCCCAAGTCTCCAGACCCTGTACTAGATAATACCTTAACAGGTAAAATTTTTGCTTTTGGTGCTATTCCCATATAAGTACTTGCTGCAAGACCTGCAACATGTGTCCCATGCCCATTATCATCATTAGGATAGGCATCACCATTATAGAAATCCCATCCAACCTGATCATCAATATAATTATTATTATCATTATCTTTTCCATCAGCATTGTTTCCATGTTTATCCAGATCATTTTCTAGAATATTAGGACTCAAGTGAGGATGATTATAATCAACGCCTGTATCAATAATGGCGATCACTACACCTTCGCCTTGTGCAATTTCTTGGTGTGCATCGATCTGTGCTAAGTGTGGAAAGTATCTTTCAGTAGAATGATCAGCATATTGAGGAACATGAGCTCCATAAAAAGCTTTATTAGAAACATTTTGCGCTTTAAAGTTTTCTGATTCGATCAGTGTTTTCTCAAACACAATATTTGATTTTAATTTAGCCTTTGGAAGTCTATTTTTAAGTTCTTTTTTATCAACTTTATAAAACTCAATCATTTTGTGCTTTTTACTTAGAACACGATACTGAATACCTAGTTCATCCGATAAGGATTGTGCCTGATCGACACTTGTACAGCTAGCAATAATTCCAGCTTGGTCTTGACTCTTGGGGGCAGAGTTTATCAGGCCTAATCCTTTACCGCATGAGGTAAACAAAACAAATAGGGGAACAAACGAAATCCATTTCATACTTTTCTCCTGAAAGTCTTCCTGACTTTCGATGTCTTATTGTGCAATGACTATACCAACCTTAAGTAACCAAAATTCTGATATTTAATGCTTGAATTTAGGCCCCAGTAGTGTCATTTTGCCGAAGATCGAGTAAGGTTAGTCTATGGATAAAATAATAATAAATGGTGCTAAGGTTCATAATTTACAAGATATAACGGTGGAAATACCTAGAAATACGTTGACGGTCATAACGGGACCATCTGGTTCTGGTAAATCTTCATTAGCTTTTGATACATTATACGCCGAGGGCCAAAGAAGATATATTGAGTCTTTATCATCTTATGCCAGACAATTTTTAGGCCAAATGGAGCCACCTGATGTTGAAAGTATAACAGGTTTAAGTCCTGCAATTGCAATTGATCAAAAGTCATCGAGTAAAAACCCTAGATCAACCGTCGGAACAATTACAGAAGTATTTGATTATCTTCGAGTTCTTTATGCCAGAGTTGGTACTCCATATTGTCCAGAGTCTGGAGAAAAACTTGAAGCTCAATCCGCTCAACAGATTGTCGATGCGATTTTGAATTTTCCTGAAAAATCAAAGATTCAAATATTGGCCCCCATAATTAAAAATCAAAAAGGTGAACATAAAGAATTGCTTCATCGTTTTCAAACATTGGGTTATTCAAAAGCGAGAGTTAATGGAGAACTTTGTCCTTTAGATGATGAAATTAAATTATCTAAAAATAAAAAAAACTCAGTTGAAATCATCATTGATAGAATCGTGATTAAGGAGGGAGTAAAATCTCGTTTAACTGATTCAGTAGAACAATCATTACAGGTTGGAGAAGGGTCTATTTTTGTACTCGTGGATGAAAAAGAGCATTTTTTTTCTGAGCATTTGTATTCTCATAAAAGTGAAAAAAGTTATCCAGCCTTAGAGCCTAGACTTTTTTCTTTTAATTCTCCGATTGGCGCTTGTGAAGAATGTAACGGTCTTGGAGAGTCGAAAATCTTTTCACTCGATAAGGTTATAAGAGATGAAGATTTAAGTTTTGTTGATGGTGCAATCACGCCTCTTCATAAGAAAAATAGTTTTTATCATCAGATGGTGCTTAATATTTTAGAAAAAGAGAAAATTAAAGAAACAACACCTTTATCGAAATGGCCTAAAAAAATAAAAGAGACGATTCTTTACGGATCAGAGAAGGTTTATCAGTTTAATTTTACCTCTGATAATTCGTCTTATACTTTTAAAAAGGCTTTCCCTGGAGTTCTAAATTGGTTAGAGAAAAAATACTTTGAGAGCGCTTCAGACAAAGTTCGAAATGACTTAGAAAAATATATGAAAATTGAAACCTGTAAATCTTGTGATGGTCAAAGGCTAAATGAGTTTGCAAGAAATGTAAAAATCTCTAAAAAAGGGATAATGGAAGTTTCGACTATGACGATAGAAGAGGCCCATGGTTTCTTTCTTAGTTTGAAATTTAAAGGCAATGAGAAAATTATTGCAGATAAACTCTTAAAAGAAATTCAAGGAAGGCTTTCATTTCTTGTAGAAGTCGGGTTGACTTATTTGACCATAAACAGAGCAGCAAATACTTTATCAGGTGGAGAGTCTCAACGAATTCGGCTTGCAACCCAAATAGGTTCTGCACTCTCAGGAGTACTTTATGTTTTAGATGAGCCTAGTATAGGACTCCACCAAAGAGATAATGACCGTCTTATCAAAACATTGAAACATTTAAAGAGTTTAGGCAATACCGTTATTGTCGTTGAGCATGATGAAGACACCATGCGAGCCAGTGACTATATAATTGATATAGGTCCTGGCGCAGGTATTCATGGAGGAAAGATTACAGCGATTGGTACACCTAAAGATATTCTAAAGTCTGATTCGATAACGGGAAGGTTTTTAGCGAGAAAAGAAAAAATAGAATTTAGCACCGAAAGAAAAAAACTTTCTAAATTTATTAAGATGAAAGGGATTACTAAAAATAACCTAAAAGACTTATCAATTGAGTTACCATTAGAAGGTTTTGTGTGCATCACGGGGGTATCGGGGTCTGGAAAATCAACCCTTGTGCATCAAGCTTTGGTTCCAGCGGTAAAAAATTATTTAAACAAAAAAAGCGATTATCCAGTTCACTATAAAGGCATCATTGGTGTTAATCATATCGATCAGGTACTTGAGATTGATCAAAACCCAATTGGAAAAACACCAAAATCAAACCCAGCAACATATACAAAACTTTTTGATGAAATAAGAACTCTTTTTTCTCAAACCAACGATGCAAAAATTCGCGGCTATAAAGCAGGCCGTTTTAGTTTTAATGTGAAGGGGGGTCGTTGTGAAGCATGTGAAGGTAATGGTGTTATTAAAGTTGAGATGAATTTCTTACCCGATGTTTTTATTACTTGTTCTGATTGTGGTGGTCGTAGATATAATAATGAAACTTTAAATATTCATTATCGAGGGAAAAATATTTATGACATTCTTTCAATGTCAATCGATGAAGCATTTGATTTTTTTGAGCACCATAAAAAGATTGCTCGTATTTTAGATACCTTAAAGTCAGTAGGTCTTGGTTATCTAAAGCTTGGACAGAGTTCAACCACTTTATCAGGAGGTGAAGCTCAAAGATTAAAATTGTCTAGAGAACTTTCAAAGGCCACTAGAGGTCGTTGCTTGTATATACTGGATGAACCTACAACAGGGCTACACTTTAAAGATATTAAAGTCCTGATAGATGCTCTTCAAAGTTTAATTGATAAGGGCCATAGCATTGTTGTTATTGAACATAATTTAGATATGATGAAAGTAAGTGATTATATTATCGACTTAGGCCCTGAAGGCGGGAAACACGGTGGAGAAGTTATTGCTGTTGGAACGCCAGAAGAGATTATTAAGAACAAAAAGTCGATTACAGGGAAATACTTAAAAGAGGTTTTAAAGGATAAATAATGATTCTAATAAAAAATATTAGCACGAATGAACATTTTTTTAATAAAGAGATAAAAGAAACCAAAGTAAATCTTTTAATCAAAGATGGAAAAGTTCAGACAATTTCGCGAGAGGATATTTCAGTAAATGACGAGACCCAAATTATTAATGGAGCTAATTTATTTCTGGCGCCAGGTTTATGTGATCCTCAGGTTCATTTTAGAGAACCAGGCTTAGAATATAAAGAAGATATCGAATCTGGCTCAAGAGCTGCTGCCAAAGGTGGTTTTACTCATGTGATCTCGATGCCTAATACTTCTCCAACTGCAGATAATTTTGAAACTGTTCGCTTTATGAAAGAAAAGTCTGAAAAACTTGGAATCTGTCATGTGTATCCAACGGGTTCGGTTACAAAGGGGTTGCTTGGAAAAACATTAACAGATTTTACCTCATTAAAAGAAGCAGGTGCTATTGCTTTAACAGATGATGGTAAAGGTGTTCAGTCAGATGAAATATTTAAACAAGCAATGATTAATGCAAAAAAAGTAGATCTTCCTATTTTAGATCACTCAGAGGATGAATCCTTATCAGCAGGCGGCTGTATTCACTTAGGTGCAATCTCAAAAAAATATGGACTAAAAGGTGTAGATGCAAATAGTGAAGCAGTTCATGTAAAAAGAGGATGTGAAATGAGTTTGGAGACTGGTTGCCATTACCATGCTCTACACGTTTCGACTGCTAAGTCATTAGAGCATTTAAAAGAAGCGAAGGCGATGGGTGCAAAAGTCACTTTTGAGTTATCACCTCATCATTTGTTGATTTGTGATGAAGATATTCCTGAGCGAAATGATGGAAGTTTGGACTCTAATTGGAAAATGAATCCACCTCTTCGTTCCAAGCAAGATATGCTTGCATGTCAAGATGCACTGATAAGTGGTATGGCGGATGCAATTGCCACCGATCATGCTCCACATTCTCCAGATGAAAAGAAGATGGAGATTTCAAAAGCACCTTTTGGGATTATTGGACTCGAAACAGCGTTTAGTCTGATTTATACAAACTTTGTTAAAACGGGAAAGTTAAAGTTAACCGAATGTATCGATTTGATGAGTTTTAAAGCAGGAAAGTTATTTAAATTAGATATTGGAAGAATTACAGAAGGGGCCGATGCAAATTTAGTTTTAATTGATTTAGACAAAGAGTTTGTCGTTGATGAGAACTTTTTTGCTTCCAAATCTAAAAACAGTCCCTTTATTGGCCAAAAGCTTTGTGGAGCTATTCAATATACAATATGTGATGGAAAAATAAGTTATCAGGCCCAAGGAAAACTATGACTAAAAAATTTGAAAAAGAAGTTTATGAAGCTTATGAAATGGCGAAAAAGGCGCGCTTAAATGCTTATGCTGAGTATTCCAAAGTTAAAGTAGGGGCAGCTCTAAAGCTTAAAGGTATAGATAAAATATATTCAGGTTGTAATGTTGAAAATGTTGTAAACGGCGCTTCTGTATGTGCTGAAAGGTCAGCAATTTATAATAGCGTTACACAGCAAGGTCAAATTGATATTGAGTTTGTTGTCGTTTGCTCTAATACTGACCCTGTTTTATACCCATGCGGAGTCTGTCTTCAATGCCTTGCAGAGTTTAGTGATAGAGAGTTAGATATCTATATTTCAAATCCTACAGAGATAGTTAAAAAAGTAAAATTTAAAGACTTGTTAACGGTTCAATACGATAGGCTACCAAAAGTTCTTGATGAGTAATTATTTTAAAGTCGCTGTTAATTTTCCTAAAATTAATTCAGTACTAACGTATAAGAGTGAATTGCCACTCCAAAAAGGACAACTCGTTGAGGTCCCATTAGGAAGAAGAACTTCTCATGGGGTGATTATTGAGAAAGTTGATAAAATTGAATTTGACGAGTCAAAAGTTAAGGCAATAGACACGTATCACGATGAAGTTTATCATCTTGATCAGTTAGAGCTGGCTTTATACGAATGGATGCATAAATATTATCATTACCCTCTTGGAAAATTAATATTTGATTGTTTACCTAAAAGTTTAAAAAGACCCCGTAAAATTCAGTTTGAGCAAGGTCAAAACCTCGCGCTTCCTTTTGAATTATCTACGCTTCAAGAAAGTATTGTTTCAAAGATTAAAGAGCAGAACTTCAATGGTTTTTCTCAATCATATCTACATGGAGTGACTGGTAGTGGGAAGTCAGTAATTTATCTTCAGTTAATCAAGAAAACTTTAGATCAAGGAATGTCTGTACAATTTTTACTCCCTGAAATAAATCTTACACCTCAGTTTACCGACTTTTTTAAGAACTATGTTGGATGCACAATTTTAACTTATCATAGCGGCGTTTCGCCATCAGAGAAATATCTTATTTGGAAACATTTAAAAGAAACTGATGGGCCTGTACTTGTAATGGGAGTAAGAAGTTCGATTTTTCTTCCAATCCCACAGCTAGGATTAATCATTATTGATGAAGAGCATGATCAGAGTTTTAAACAAACAGATCGTTGCCCCTATAACGGACGAGATGTTGCCATAAAAAAAGCCCAACTCGCTAATGTCCCGTTAATAATGGGAAGTGCAACCCCAGCAATGGAAAATTACTACAAATTTTCGGCACTCGATTCAAAATATTTTCAACTCAAAGAAAGAGCAGGAGAAGGACAGTTTCCAAAAATAAAACTAATAGATCTTAAAGAAAATAAACATGATGAAGAAATTTGGCCATTAACAAATGAAAGCATCGACGCAATAAAAGAAGCATTGGACAAAAAAGAACAAGTCTTAGTTTTTATTAATAAACTGGGCTATTCAAATTCTTTGCAATGTAGAAATTGTGGACATCAGTTTTATAACGAAAAATGTGGATGCATGAATAATCTTCGTTATTTTAAAAGTAAAAACTGCTTGAGCTGTAGCTATTGTGATTTTGTCATGCCTTGTCCTGAGGTATGCCCTGATTGTGGATCAATGACTTTAAAAACAAAAGGTTTTGGTACCGAGAAAGTTAGCGAAACTCTCAGCTCCATTTTTACAGATTATAAAATTGGACGTTTTGACCGTGATTTTATTAAATCGACAAAAGATTTAAAATCTCAATTAACCGCTTTTGATAAAGGTGAAATCGATGTTCTAGTCGGTACTCAGATGCTTGCAAAAGGCCATAATTTTGAAAAGGTAAACCTTGTTGTCGTACTAGGGATTGACTCAATTCTTTCATATTCAGATTTTAGGTCTAATGAAAAAGCTTTTCAATTATTAGCACAAGTCTCTGGTAGGGCCGGACGATACAGTAGTGATTCAAAAATATTGATACAAACTCTAAACCCGGAACACCGTCTGTTTGAATATGTCCGCGGTGAAAATTTATTCGAATTTTACCCTGAAGAACTGCCTTTAAGAGAACTTTGCAGTTGTCCTCCGTATACAAAAATTGCTATGCTATATTTCTCATCTAGGTTTCAGGACCGTCTAATCCCTCATATAACAAAAATTTGCAATGCTTTAAAAAATGTAATTGATAAAAACTTTTCTGATATTGAATGCCAAGGCCCGTTCCCACAGAGCGTTGAAAAAAAGGCCAATCAATACACATGGGGGATTTTATTAAAGTCTAAAAATCTCTCAGAGCTGCACTCTTTGCTTGCCACGTTTGAACAAAACTATGAAGACGCCAGCTCAATAAGTTTTAAAATTGATGTAGACCCTCTTACTATTTTTTGATCACCGGATCATCTCCTCCTGGATGGAAGGGATGACATTTGAGAACTCTTTTAATCGATAAAAATAGTGCTTTGTGTAAAGGGAATATCTGAAAACACTCGATTGCATATTGGGAGCAAGTTGGATGAAAACGACAATTATTACCAAGGTAGGGCGATACTGCTTTTTGATAAAACTTTATTAAAAATACAATTAATTGGCGAATGATCATTTTTATCCCCATTTAAACTGCCTGAAAACAATGGTGTTGAAGGATATTCAAGTAGTCAAATTATAATAGGAATTACCAATTTAAAACGGGCCATTCAATAATTAACTTGTTTATACTGTAATCACAGCGCTTTAGCACAGTTTCAACACCAATCTTGTAGGTCAGTTTGTAACCTTTTTACTTTTAATTACAATAACTTTTGTCGCTATCAGTAAATTATGGTAACAAGCTATGCTAGGAGAACTCATATGATTGATCAAAGTTACCAAGAACACGTTACTAGAAATAGTAATATTATTAATGATATACTTCACTGCGACAAAAAAGATGGTAGTGGATTAAACGACTTTCAACAATTGCCAACTGATATTGCAGTAAGAATTCCTAAAGTTGGAATCAATGAGTATAGATTACCAATAAATGTAAAAAATAAATTTGGAGAAACTCGTGGCCATGATGCAGTTGCCTCGATGTATGTTAGTTTAGATGCTCAAAAAAATGGTGTGAGTATGTCCAGGCTTTGTAGGATTTTACAGGAAATGGCAATGGAAGATGCTGTAAATTTAAATTTTTTCAAAACTATTTTAAATAGATACAAATCAGAACTTGTTGATGACCCTGTCAAAGATGTTATTGATGATGCCTTTATAAAGCTGAAATTTAATTATGCAGTTAAACAAAAATCTTTAAAAAGTGATAATTGGGGATGGCAATATTACCCTGTCGCCATTAGTGCAAAGTTAAATTCTCAAAACCAGTTTGATTTTATGATTGAGCTTACTTATCAGTACTCTTCAACTTGTCCTTGTTCTTTGTCTATGGCGAAACAATATGAACAAGAATTTGCGTCTGGAAAAAATACAGAGGGATCAGGAGTCGGAGTTCCACATTCTCAGCGCTCAAAAATGACTTGTAAAATCAAATTAAGCGAAAAAGTTGAGTCATACTATATTGAAGATTTATTATACTTATTAAAGCAAGCAATTCCGACTGAAACTCAAAGTTTAGTTAAACGTGTAGATGAGCAGGCATTTGCGATATTAAATGGTACGCACCCAATGTTTGTAGAACATGCATCTAAAAGAATTTACAGTGTTTTAAATGAGCAAGAGGATTTAAAAGATTGGATTGTAGAACTTGAACATATCGAATCGTTACATAACCATAATGCTGCAGCTGTGATTTATAAAGGCATCGCTGGTGGATTTACTGCGGATAAGATTTTTTAATTATGTCAGTTTTTCAAATTAGAAAATTAAAAACCCAAAACGATGAAAAGGTAAATTACTACCTACCAGGCCAAAGCAGTGATGATCTACATTTAAATCCACTTATAAATAAAGATGTTCAAATTAATTTTACAGGAAATAAATATTGTATCTCTACAGGTAAAAAAATTAAGCAAACTTATGGACAAGGTTATAGCTGGGAAGAATATGTTACTCTTGCACAATGTGATGAGTGTATTGTTCGTCCTGAGTTATGTCATTATTCACAGGGAACTTGTAGAGAGCCTTCCTGGGGGGAGAAGCATTGCTTTGTTCCTCATGTTATTTATTTGTCTTTAACAAGTGATTTAAAGATCGGAATTACTCGTAAAACTCAGGTTCCTACTAGATGGATAGATCAAGGAGCCAGTAAAGCAATTAAAATCGCAGAAGTAAAAGACAGAAAAACCAGTGGTCTAGTCGAGTTTGAAATAGCTAAAGATATGAAGGATAAGACAAACTGGATTAAAATGTTAAAGAATGAATCTACTGAGGTTGATTTATTAAGTGAAAAGAAAAAAGTATTAGAAAACTATAAGTCGTTATTTAATAAATATGAAGTTAGTATTGCTGATGATGAGATTGTTGAGATAAATTATCCTGTGATTCAATATCCAACAAAGGTAAAACAAATTAACCTGGATAAAGTTAATCAAATTTCAGAAAAACTCTTGGGAATAAAAGGTCAGTACTTAATTTTTGAATCAGGTGTATTGAATATGCGAAAACATCAAGGTTATGAAATAGAAATTAAAGGTTGATATGACAGAGAAGATCTTATTAGGCCTTATAGTTTTTTTAGTTTTCGTACTTGTTATTGTCCTCGGAATTTTCTCTTATATGCTTTTTAAAATGTTTCAAAAACAGAATTTTATTTCTGAATCTACTGAGACTAAAAATTATCATGATGATGCAAGATTAAAAATCGAACAATTTAAGAATGAATATGCGGAAAAACAAAATCAAAATTTCTGTGTCGACCACTCGGAGCTTCCCGCGCAAGGCAATTGTAGTATATCTGATGAAGCCTATTGCGAATTATGTCTGACAAAACAAGATGATTTTAAAATAGCGAGAAAATACCTGAATCTATACCTGGACTCTAAATGGCAAGAGCTTGGCATTTATCATCTTGAAGACCTTGGAGCTGACCGATTAAATGAAATCTTAAAGATGAAAAAGAGTATTTGGCAAAAAGAGCAAGTACCTGTTTTAGGTCAAAGACAATTTAAAATTAATGTAGAACATGATAAAGTAGAAGAATATCTCTGTATAAAAGTTAGAGAACAGGACTTTGAACGTACACAGAGCTTAATTCAAAAGATTATTTAATAAGGTTATTTATGGAGCAGTTGGTTTACAATACATTAGCTAATAAAAAAGAAGTTTTTAAAACCCTTGAGCCTGGCAAAGTGAAATTATATCTATGTGGACCTACCGTATATGATTATCTTCATATCGGAAATTTTAGAGGGCCTATTGTTTTTAATATGATAAGAAACTGGCTTGAGTTTACAGGGTATGATGTTACTTTTGCTTATAATTACACCGACGTCGATGATAAGATTATAAAAAAAGCACAAGCAGAAAATGTTGACTCTAGAGTCATAAGTGAAAGGTATATAAAAGCTTTTGAAGAAGACTTTAATAATCTTAAATTAAAACCTCATGAATTTAATCCAAAAGTTACAGATCATATCGATGCAATTATTGAATTGATTGAAGGCATTTTGAAAAATGGGAAAGCTTACGAAATAGATGGCGAAGTCTTTTTTTCAATTAATGATTTTGAAACTTATGGTGGGCTTTCCAAGAAAAAACTTGATGACCTTGAAGCAGGATCAAGAGTTGAAGTTGATTCAAGAAAGAGAAACCCTCATGATTTTGTTTTGTGGAAACCTTCTAAAGAAAATGAGCCAGCTTGGGATTCTCCATGGGGCAAAGGACGTCCTGGTTGGCATATTGAATGCTCAGCAATGGTAAAAGCAATTTTTGGCGATTCAATTGATATTCATGGTGGAGGAATAGATTTAATTTTTCCGCATCATGAAAATGAGATAGCTCAGAGTGAGGCTTGTAACTGCACTAAATATTGTAATTATTGGATTCATAATGAATTTATTAGCATGGGTGATGAAAAAATGAGTAAGTCATTAGGCAATGTCATCACGGCCAATAATTTTATGAAAACATACGATGGCGAAGTTTTAAAGTTTTTATATCTAAATGCTCATTATAGATCTAGACTTAGTGTTACAGATGAAAAGATTAGGCAATCTGTTTCAGCTTTATACCGAGTTTATTCAGCTAAAAACCTTGCAGAACAAGTTATTGAGAAAATTGAAGCAACTGCAGTTGAGTCTAAGAATTTCTCAAAAGAGTTAAAGGCATTCGAAGATAAAATATCAGAGTCGATGCATGATGACTTTAATACAGCTGAAACGATTTCAGTTGTATTTGAAGCAACAAGACTATTTAATTCTTCATTAACGAAAAAGAGAAAATCTGTAGAGGATAAAGCAATTGCTCAAAGCTATTTGAAGTTTCTAGACTCATATGGGCAAATTCTTGCTTTATTCTGTGAGGACTCTTCAAGTTATCTTGACTCGTTAGATGAAATGATCCTGTCGTTAAACAGTATTTCGAAAAGTGAAGTTGAAAAACTTTTAGCAGATAGAAATGAGGCAAGAAATAATAAAAAATGGGAACAATCGGACTTAATTAGAGATCAATTGGCACAGCTTGGCGTAGAAGTTTTAGATGGAAGTGCAAAAGGTTGGAGATCTAAAGTTTAAGGTCGCATTAAATCCGTCTAATACGACCCTAGGTTTACTTAGTTAAGCTAATTTGCTCTCCAAGTGATTTTGATATTCTTCCGTGATAATTTTGAAATTCTTCTCTTTCAGATTCTTCTTTACAGGTGATACACATTGTACTTGTGGGTCTTGCTCTTAGTCTTTGAAATGTGATTTGAGCACCACATTCTTCACAAATACCATATTCATCTGTATCAACCATACCAAGTGTTTTCTTGATCTTCTTTAAGTAAAGAGTCTCTCTTGTTGTAAATCTTAGTTCTGTTCTTTTTAGGATATCATCGTTAGCTGAGTCTACTTCATCTTTCCCTGAGTTTGTTTCTGTGATTTGTTGGTGTGTTTTTTCAACTGCCAACTTCGTTTCAATTCTTTCTTTTTCACTTAAAAGAACCTCATTTAGTTCTTTTAATTGTTTCTTAGTTAAGTGACTCTTACCACGTTTGTAACCCATCAAAGCTCTCCTTGTTTGCTGTGTCATTTCCTTATGCCTTATTGGCGTAGTCTCTGTAAAAAATAATGAATTGATTAAATCAAGTGTAATGGCCCGTGGCAATGTGTGTAAGAAATTATTAGGAAATGACAATTATCCATAAACAAATGTTAATTAAAAGTGGTTTTGAGGTGTTAGTTTTTGTAACTGTCCTAGAAGATTGGTGTTGATCTTTACTTAACTATCCCTAATTATTCTTTTTATAGTCCAACAAAATCGGCAGCTATTATTTTTGGCTTAAAGTCTCTTTGAAAATAAATACTTAGTTTTTCTTCAACACCAATTAAGTAGGGCATTTTATAAGAATTTCTTTTGAACGAATTCCTTTCCTTCAAAAGAAATAAATGTGCGTGACAATTACCATTCTAGGGCAAATCAAAATAAAGTGGAGGTAATAATTCTTAAGAATTATTACATCAAGGCAATTTGTTTAAAGCTGTTAAGTGTTTCTAAATAAAAGAAGCTTGATGGCCAATAAAATGAAAATGGTATTTAATAAAATGGTTTTGTGCTTTGCGGAAACCTTGTGATTTAAGCTCACACCAAGTTTTGTTCCAATAATTGAAAAAATAGAAATCAGTAAAACAACTTGAATATTTATATTTCCAAAGTAATAGGGCCGATTGATAGTTTGCCCTGTAATAACATGAGGGACTAAGGCGAAAAGACATCCGAACAGCATTGCAATATTGGAATAGGCCGGGATTTTTTTTGCAGGTATTTTGTGTAGATACTGAAATGCAGGTGTAAAAATAACACCGCCACCAAGCCCGGTAATCGTTGCTAAAATAGTTCCAATTATTCCTGTCATACCGAATGCGTACGGTGATGATGATCCACGGCCAATATTCTTACTGTTCTTGATTGGAAGCACAGAGCGAATAACAAGAAATAATAAAATAAAACTGATAACTAATTGTGTGATGTTTTTATCTAGGAAGTTAGCAATATATGTCCCAGTGATTGCACCGATAATTGAGGCAAAGACAAAAAATATAATGATATTTTTTGGAGGGAGAGATTTTAGTTTTTGGTATTGATAGGTATTACTTATAGTGTTTATTAAGATCACAGTTAGAGAGATAGCAATAATCTCAGAGGCAGGAAATGCTGGATAAAAAATAAACAATATTGGAACAAGCAGGCTTCCGCCGCCAATACCAAATAAGCTGCTTAGTATTCCTACAATGGCCCCGGTGAGAATTAATAGTAAAAAACTAATCATGATACTAGATTAGATGAGTCCATCATTATTGGCCAATAATTAATCACTAGCAAAATCTAGCTTTGGTTGAAGATTTTGTTATAATGAGAGAGGGGTAATTTTAAAAGGAGTTAAAATGAAATTATTAACAATTGTATTAGTTCTTTTCAGCTTTAATGCTAGTGCTGGTTTTTTGATTGAGCCGTATGCAGGGATGGGTAATTATACTTCAACTGTAGACGCGACTGGTATTGATGGTGAGGACAATGAAGCTATGAGCATTTTTGGTGCAAGGCTAGGTTATTCGTTTATTCTACTATCAGCAGGTATTGATTACGAAGTGCAAACTATCGATGATGGTAGCTTTACAAATACTTCTCTATTTGTAGGTGTTGATTTACCTATACTTCTACGCTTTTGGGGAAAGTATATAATTAGTGCCCAGCAATCAGCAGATGATAGTTCAGCTGTAACGGGTGACTTTACAAGTGGATATGCAGTTGGACTTGGTTTTACAGGCCTACCTTTTGTAAGTTTGAACTTAGAAGCTCAACAGGTAAGCTATGAGTATGACCTTGGAGGATCTTTGGATGATACAAAAATTGATTTTGCAAACTTATTGTTTACTGTATCTTTCCCAATAAATTTATAATTTAAAATAGAAAAATTAAGCCGCGAAATTCTTCGCGGTTTAATTTATATTAACATTGTTTGCAATCGCGACAGGTACATACTTAATCGTGCAGCCATAATAACAGCTCTGACCTGGATAATAGACTTTCATTTTCTTGTTCTTCTTCGCCACAATTCCGTGTGTGTTAATTTGTTCAAGTGGGATTAGAAAAACGTAGTTATTACCAATTGTATATACTGCTCTTGCAGGAGTTTTTGCATTTTCTTTTAAGCTTCCTTCTAGGGTTATTGATAAATATCTTCCAAAAGGACCTTTGCCTACATAATTGCATTGAGAGTTTTCTTTTGAGTCCAGTTTCAATTGAGCGATATGGAAATTAAGATCTTCAATTTCACTGATTGCTCGATCAAAAGATGGCCCATCACTTTCATCATCTTTCGTTGCTAATGGATTAACTTCAGTTATTTCGACTAGAATATTTGTAGGGCAATCTTTGGTAATAACTGACCAGCTTTTTAATGAGAAAATCATGAATAGGATTAGTATAATTGCTTTCACGGAGGGAATAATAGTTGAGCAAAATGCATTTGCCTATTAGTAATTACTTATGAATGCTATCTAATAATTAGATATAAAAAAAGCCGCTCAAAATAGAGCGGCCTTCGATATGCATAAAATTTAATGCGCTTTGTCTTACTTAAGTTTCCAGTAATATTCGATCACTAGTCGTTTTTCGAATGGAAATGGAATATCTTCAGCTAGTGGCTCGGCCATAACTTTTGCTTTTTCTTTTTCCCCATCTGCTTCAATAGATAAGAAAGCTGGAATAGCAGAAAGTCTAGGTCTAGCTTTTGCTTGTAGAAAGTTTCCTGACTTTGCACCTTTATCAGTGATTGTGATTTCATCACCAGGCTTAACAATCGCAGAAGCGATATCAAGTTTTTTACCGTTAAGTTTGATATGTCCGTGACTTACCATTTGTCTTGCAGCTGCAATTGATGGTGCCCAATTAAGTCTAAATACCACGTTATCGATTCTTGACTCAAGTCTTGATACAAGAGTATCAACCCATGAACCTGATTGAACTTTTTTACAAGCGATAACAAGCTTTCTTAATTGCTTTTCTCTAAGTCCATAATGAAATCTTACTTTTTGCTTCTCCATTAGACGGATTGTATAGTCAGAAAGCTTCTTTCTTTTCATTCCGTGCTGGCCTGGGCCGTAAGGTTTTCTTTCTAATGCGCCAGCTTTACCAAGTCCTGGTAGTTCAACTCCTAAACGTCGTTGAATTTTAAAGCTAGACTTTTTTCCCATTGTCGTTTTAGACATAAAAAACTCCTCTAAAATTTAACGAATTCAAAAAGGGATCTTATGGCGATTTGCCAAATAAGGTACCGTTGAATTCTTTTGCAGGAAACGGATTAATAAAATTCACTAGATCAAGCCTGCATCCTAAAATCGAGTGAGATATACTTGTAGATAATTAAACGCTATATGACAAGTAAAAAGCCATTAGAGGGTGTTATCTATTTTTTTTCCAAGATTGATCATTTCAACAGCACTTATTGCTGCTTCATAACCCTTATTACCAGCTTTCGCACCTGATCTTTCAAATGCTTGCTCAAGGGTATTAGTTGTAAGAACACCAAACATTACTGGCAAGTTGTAGTCTAGTGATACTTTTGAGATTCCCTTGGCCGCTTCTGAGCATACATAATCAAAATGTGGTGTTGCCCCTTGAATCACGCATCCAAGACAGACGATAGCGTCATACTTTTTTGTTGCTGCTAGTTTTTGCGCAATTAATGGTAGTTCAAATGCTCCTGGTACCCAAGCGGTATCTATATTGTCAGACTTTACTCCATGGGAAGTGAGGCAGTACTCAGCTCCATCAACAAGTTTTGAAACGATAAGTTCATTAAATCTTGAAGCAACAATCGCTATTTTTTCATCTTGTAAAAATAATTCACCGCTCAAGGTATTGCTCATAATGATCCTTTTTATCAAAACAGCTAAGGTGTTTTTTAAATGAGATAATGTCTTCTATTGTTATAATTTTTATTCCGGTTTGCTTTGAAATCATTTGTAATTCAGGAAGGCGAGCACATGTTCCATCATGAGATAGTATTTCACAAATCACACCTGCTGGCTCAAAGCCTGCTAATAGAGCAAGATCAATCGCCGCTTCAGTATGTCCGGGTCTTTCAAGAACACCACCGTCTTGAGCAATAAGTGGAAATATATGTCCAGGTCTAGAAAAATCAGTTGCTACCGATTTAGGAGAGGCAAGAAGCTCAATAGTTTTTGCACGGTCAAAAGCTGAAATACCTGTAGTGGTTCCATGTTCAGCAGTTGCATCAACAGAAATAGTGAAAGCGGTTTTAAGCTTGTCTTGGTTATTTGACACCATATAAGGAAGTTCTAGAGATTGCGCTTTCTTAGCTGTAATAGGAGCACAGATAAGGCCCTTTCCGTGAGTGGCCATAAAATTAATTGCTTCAGGTGTTGCACATTGAGCAGGGATTATAAAATCACCTTCGTTTTCACGGTTCTCATCATCGACAACGATAAGCATTTTGCCTTTTTTTAAATCTGAAATGGCCTCAAAAATATTGTTAAGCATATTTATTTAAGTTCTCTATGTATTTTGCCAACATATCTACTTCAATATTGACTGAATCTCCAATAGTTTTTTGGCACAATGTCGTATTTTCATAAGTGTGAGGAATTATCGAAACCATAAAATCTCCAGTCGAATCAATAACATCACTTATAGTTAATGAAATGCCGTCCAGCGCTATTGATCCTTCTTTTAGAATGTATTTTCGATAGCTTGCAGGGTAGTGTATGGTAATATCTACATTTTTGCCCTGACTTTCCATGTTTGAGATGGTGCCGACTGTATTTATATGTCCCTGAACAAAATGACCTCCGAGTCGATCATTGGCCCTTAGGGCCAGCTCTAGATTAACTTTGCTTCCTTCCTTAAGTTTTCCAAGATTAGATTTTTCTAGAGTCGTATGAATAAGTTGAACTTTAAAAGAACTATTATCAACTGCAATTGCAGTTAGGCACACACCGTTTGTGGCAATCGAATCATCTACTTGAATCTGAGAAGTTAATTTGGGAGCTTCAATGATAAACTCTTTTCCCTCTGTGATTGAATTGATTTTTTTTATTATTCCAATATCTTTTATAAGTCCGGTAAACATAGATTTTCCTGTGATTGAATATAAATGTCTTGATTAATTTTATTTATAATTGCTTTATCTAGTTTTAGAGCATCTTGCATTGTGGCGGTGGGTCCAAAGTTTAAATGCACTCCATCTCCAAGAATCTTAGGAGCAATATAAACGCTTATACGATCAAATAGTTGCTTTTCTAAAAAAAGATTAAGTGTTTGTGCCCCTCCTTCTATATAGATAGATTTAATTCCATCGAGATAGAGTTCTTTTAAAGCTTGAGATAGGTTACTTAAATCTTTAACAATTGTATTTTTTGAGTATTGATCAGAGAAGAGCTTTAAATCAGAAGGTAGTTCCTGTAATCCCTTAGTAAAAACAATCCTTTTTTTTGAGTATGTTTTTTGATCCTTAATTCTAATTGTGAGTTCAGGATTATCTTTTATTGCTGTCTTTGCCCCAACTGCGACGGCATCATAACATGATCTTTCAAAATGAACTCTTTGACGAGACTCAACAGAGGTAATCCATTTAGAGTCATGCGATTTCGTAGCAATTTTCCCATCGATTGTTTGGGCCCATTTAAGATGTATAAAAGGTCTTTCTTTAGTAATATGTGTGAAAAAAACTTCGTTTAAAATAGCACCTTCATGTTCTGAAACTCCAGTAATGACTTCAATACCATTTTCTCGAAGTAAGTTAACACCTTTGCCGGCAACCTCTGGATTAGGATCTAGATTGGAAATAACAACTTTTGTAATTCCTTCTTTGATTATTCTTTGGGCACAAGGAGGTGTTTTTTTATTGAGGTGACAACAGGGTTCTAGATTACAATAAAGAGTCGCCCCTTGTAGTGATTCAGTTGTCTTATTAATGGCATCGAGTTCAGCATGAGCTGTTCCAGATTTTTGATGATAACCAGTGGCAATGATCTTATTGTTTTTTACAATAACACATCCAACAAGTGGATTTGGACTAGTGTTTCCAAGGGCTTTTAAGGCAAGCTTAAAGCATTTTTGCATGAAATAATCATTAGACATAATTAAAGCTCGTCAAAGATATATTTAGCGGGGTCGTCTTTTATCATTTTTTGAAATGGGCCTAAAGAATACTGAGGTTGAACCCCCATTCTTTCTTTTATAGTTGACTCAGGAACGTTTTGATTATGCCATTTGAAAATACAAGACTGTCTTAGACTTCTAGCTGAAATATCCATCTGTAGTTTATTGCTAAGATCTTTAAAGAAAATTTCAATTCCTCTTGCAGATAAACCACCACGCAAAATTTTATAGGGATTACCGTTAAAAAATAAGTCATCAAAATCAATTTGGTCTTTATCTTTTTGAGCGTTAAGTAGCGGTTTATATTCTTTGATATAATCTAAGCATTTTTTACTCAATGGTATCGTAAAAGGTTCTCTTTTTTCAGGAACGATGAGGACTCTTAAATTATCATCTTTGGTTAAAAGATGAGTCATCTTGACCTTTTCAATCTGCGAAACTTTAAGGTTTCCATCATAAATCAAATGAATCAGAATAAGGTTTCTTAATGAAAGCAGTTTTTCGAAGTCTTGAGCTTGTTCATATCTTTTTATCAGATACGACTCTACCATTCTAATTTCAGGAAAAAGAACAGGAGCAGGTAATTTTACATTCTTTGGAGATGAAACAATCTTTTTTATCGGATTATGATCAAACTTCTCCTGAGTAATTAAATAATCAAAAAACAGTCTTAATGCTTGGACTCTTCTTCTAATGGAGTTTGAAGAAGAATATTTGTTCTCTAAATATCTTTGATATTCTTTAAGTTCTTCCGTTTCAATGCCAGAGAGGTCTAGTGAGCGCCCTTTCTCAGTAAGAAATTGATTAAAGATATTTAAATCAGTCCTATAATTCTTAACTGTATTAAAACTTTTGTTCTGTTGCTTTAAATGTTCAAGAAATAGGTTCTGTTCTGTTTGTAATTCCACGTCAGTTTATTACCATCCGCGGTACAGAGTTTCAATATATTATACTGGATGTATGTTCGAGTTCGCGGGCCCACCACCTATTACTGTAATTGCTATGGCCCTAATATAACAGATTAAGAAATAAGACTAAAAAAACTTCAAAGCACTTGATTTTACATTGAAAGCTAGGTATTTACACATTTTGTTGGATTTAGTCCATGATGAGAAGGAATAGTAATGCAAGTATCACAATACTTTACTGAGCATATAAAGCCGTTTGCTCCTGAAAAATATCACGATTCACTAAGAAACTATTTTTATCAACATTTACCTGAAAAATTAAAACTAAATTCAATAGTTACTGTTTTTGGACATAAATCTTTTGTTCATGAAAATATTAATGGCCTGTTTGAAAGCTATGAGAGATTAGAGTTTTTAGGGGATGCCGTTTTACAGCTGATTATAAGTCAAAAACTTTTTAAGAAATTTCCAGATTTCACAGAAGGCGATTTATCTAAAATGAGAAGTGCTCTTGTTAATGAACAAATTTTATCTCAACTGTTCTCAGTTTTAAATTTAGAAAACTATATTTTATTAGGCAGAGGTGAACTCAAAGAAAATGGCCATTTAAAAACTTCGATTCAATCAAATGTTTATGAAGCAATACTGGGTAGTCTTTATGTGGAAGAAGGCATGGAAAGTGCTGAAGCTTTTCTAGATGAGACAATTCGTCTTTTTGAGCAAAAGTTTAATAAAGTATTTTTTAGCATCGATATTACCAAGAGCTTTGATGCAAAAACTAAATTACAAGAGCTTGTGATGAAAAAGTATCAAACTCTACCAAAGTACAATATTAAAGAAGTGAATGGATCAATGTTTGAAATAACATTAGAAATTGATAAACAGCAGGTTGGTAAAGTTCAAAATGCATCAAAGAAAAAAGGCATGCAGGTTTTAGCAAAAAAAATATTAGAGAAAAATATATTATAAAAAGGAAAATATTTATGCTTCTACAAGATCAACATCCGCACAACAAACAATTAACAGCTTCAGTCTTGGGACTTCCTAATGCAGGTAAATCAACACTTATTAATGAACTTCTAGGTTTTGATTTATCAATCGTTAGTAGAAAGCCACAAACAACGAGAAATAATTTTCATTGCGCTTTTACAATTGATCATACTGAAATCGTTTTAGTCGATACTCCGGGTGTTCATTCTTCAGGCAACGAACTTAATATTAGAATGAATGGACAAGCTGTTTATGGAACAGAAGGTGTTGATTTAAATCTGTTAGTGTTAGATGTATCTAAAAATATTGAAAAAAGTGTTCAGGAATTTACTAAAAGCTTTGATAATAATTTATCTAAGACATGGGTGCTTTTTAATAAATCTGATCTAGTCGAAAAAGAGAAGCTAAACTTAGAGCAATTGTTTGATAAAGTTAAAGAGTTAATACCATCAGCTGAAAAATATTATCTTTTAAGTGGTAAGGAAGGGGATAATGTTCATTTGTTAACTGGTGATCTTTGTGATGAGGCAATTCCAGGCCCTCATTTATACCCTGATGGTTCAGTATCAAATAAGAACGAGCGTTTTTTTGTAACGGAATATATTAGAGAACAAGCTTTCCATTTGCTTAAAGATGAACTTCCTTACGAATTAGCAGTTGTGATTGAAGAGTTCTATGGACCGCAAAAAGTAGAGAATAAAAAAATTGATGCAAAAATTTCTGCCTCAATTTTAGTTAACAGGCAATCTCAAAGAGCAATTGTTGTTGGATCTAAAGGCTCTAATATCAAAACAATAGGGACTGAAGCCAGAAAGAAAATTGAAAAAATGATGGGGGGGAAAGTTCATTTAAATCTTCACGTTAAAGTTTCTCCTAAGTGGTTTAAAAATAATTTTGTTTTAGATGAGATCGGCCTTCCAAGAACAGAAAAATCTCATAGAGTATGGAGAAAGAAATGAGTAAAGCACTACCGGTTGTATCCTTAATTGGAAGACCTAATGTTGGTAAAAGTTCTATCTATAATAGGTTAACGCGAAAGTCCTTTCGTTCGATGACTCATGATATGCCAGGAGTAACGCGAGATAGACATTATTCTATTTTAACAGTTGAAAGTGCTGATACTACTGAGCAAAGTGATGTGATTTTGGTTGATACGGGTGGTTTTTATCCAGAAAAAGTTGAGGAACCCAACAAAAAAAATGCAGTTGAGCCTTTTTTTAATATTATGGCCGACCACGCGAAACTGGCAATTAAAGAATCAGACCTTATTTTATTTGTTGTTGATGTTAGAGAAGGGTTATTACCTTTTGATGAGACAATTGCAAAATATCTAAGAGAAGTGCAAAAACCAGTTTGGATCCTTGTTAATAAATATGATTCAGATAAGCAAATGGGCGATGAAACAGAGTTTTATAAGCTAGGTTTAGATGGGGATTATATAACTATTTCAGCGGAACATGGTCTCGGCCTAAATACGTTAAGAGAAAATATATTTGGATTTGCCAAGAAATTTAATGAAGCAAAAGAAGAATTACTTCATATTCAAAAAGGTGTTGCACCTACTCATGATGTTGTTGCAAATATTGCAATTATTGGAGCTCCTAACGCAGGAAAGTCAACTCTGCTTAATGAGCTTCTTGGTGCCCAAAGAGCATTGGTTAGTAATATCGCCGGAACGACAGTTGATCCGATCGAGGGGTATATAGATTTAAACTTTGGTCATGATGTAACTAAATTAGAAGCAATGGAAGATCAATTTAGAAAATCTAACCAAGATATCTTTGAAGAATATGAAGCGTTTTTAGAAGAAAATGATCAGTCAGAATTAATAGAATTTGATCAAGATGAGATGGAACTTCAGAGTAGTAAAGTTGAATTTGCAGATGAAGAAGTTGAAGTCGATGAGCAGCTTGATACTGAACCACAGGCAGATATTAACACTTATCGTTCAGTAAAAATTGTCGACACTGCAGGGATACGTAAGCAAAAATTAGTTAAAGGGTTTGTTGAAGAACAATCAGTTTTTCGTTCTTTAAAAGCGATTTCTGAATCAGATGTTGTAGTCTTTATGGTTGATTCGACTAAAGGTATAACTCACCAAGATAGAAGGCTATGTGATATTGCACTCGAAAAAGGAAAATCCATTGTTCTTTGTTTAAATAAAATAGACCTTGTTTCTCATTTAATTAATGATCCTAAGAAGAAAAAAGAATGGATGTTAGATCTTCGATCTCAGATACCGTGGCTTAACTTTTGTGAGATAATTACAATTTCGGCACTTAAGGCAAAGAATATCTCTTCATTGAAAAGAGCACTTAAAGAGACGATATTAATTAGAAATACTAAAATCGGAACAGGAAAACTCAATCGTACAGTTTCAATGCTTGTGGATAAAAATCCTATAGTGCTTGAAAATAGTCGAGGGACTTATTTTAGAGTTAAGTATGCATCGATGCTTAAAAGTGCACCTCCTACATTCTTATTCTTCACAAATAAGTCAAAAGGGATCCCTGTTAATTTTAAAAGGTATTTGAAAAATGGACTAAGAAGAGAGTTCAATCTTTTTAATTCTCCTGTTCATCTAATATTTAGAACAACTACAGACGTGGAAAGAAGAGTAAAAAAAGTTAAGTGAAGTAATTGCGTATAATTTTTACAAACTTGTCTAAAAAATAGTCAATATATAACAAGTTAGGTGCTTAAAATATCATAAGGTTTAATGGCACCTAACTTGCTTATATAAAGGCATGAAAATACTTATCTGTTTATCTGTTCTTTTCTTATTTGTTTCTTGTGGTAAAGATTCGAATATTATTCCTAAAAAACAAATTGTTCAAAAAATAGAGCCTGCAGAGGAAGAAGAGTTTTCTTATGAGATGACAGGTATTAATTGCACTACAGGGGAGCATTTTTTTGGCTCTCATAAAGAAGCTTGTGATGGTTTACTTGATGACTCTTTGAATAATAATTGTGCTGAAAATAAGAGAATGCAGCTTTATGAAAATGAGCAATGCTCAGCTTAGAACTGATTAATTGATGGCAATAAAGTATACTTAATTTTCAGTATTACTATTGCTGCTGGATCAACATGGCTTGAATTCATGGAACCAGCACCAACCAAGTAGGCCCAGTTGTCTTGTTTCATTTGGATCGCTCCAAAGTTTAAGCTATAAAATTGTTTGGATTTGTAAAAATAATTTTGATCTGAGATTGCTAATAAATCATAACTTTCTAATTTATAACCAAGGACGTATGATCTCGAAAGCATAGTTTCAGCAGAGTTATTTACAGCTGTTGCATAAGTATATTCAGCCACTGGTTCACCATTTTCTTCAGAGTAATTATTTACTGAGACTTGATAATTAAATAGCGAATACACTGGTCCTGCGGCCAAAGCAATTTTGGCAAACGCCGTTTTTCTTTGAATTATTCCTTTGCAGCGAATTTCTTCGCAGTCGTAATAATCAAACTCATCATAATCTGATTTAATATAAGTTTCTTTTGCGCCTATTGAAATAAATGATACCGGATTAAATGATACTTCTGCGATATATTCATTGATAACTAAAGATGTAGATAGGCCTGCTCCAATTCGCCATTTTCCATGCCAAATACTGGATGAATCATTCCATAAATATTTTCCATAACCTCCATGAAAGTCGAGACTTCCTCCAAGGCTTGGGTATGAACGTATGGTTG